>JBBIUO010000064.1:4287-14214 GCA_037440205.1 Chloroflexota bacterium | reverse complement strand
GCCTGCTCACCCAATTTGGGCATATCACCATCTGGTACATTTACCTGCTCACCGCCCTCCAGGCAGTTGCCGTCGCCTTCGACGGCCCCTCGCGCCAGGCATTGGTTCCCAACCTCGTGCCGAAAGAAGATTTACCCAATGCCTTCAGCATGACCTTCACTTCATTTCAATTTGGCTCGGTGCTTGGCCCTGCCCTGAGCGGATTTGTCATTGCGTATGCCGGGCAGGAGGCGGTGTACTATTTCAATACGGTTTCCTTTGCGGCAGTGATCATCGCGCTGGTGATGATTGGAAATGTGCCGCAATCCTTCGCCGAAAAATCCGCAGGCATCAGCATGGACTCCATCCGCGAGGGGATTCATTTCATCATCGGCAAACCGATCATCCTCTCTTCGATGCTGTTGGATTTTGTAGCGACGTTCTTTGCCTCCGCAAATACGTTGATGCCGATCATCGCCACCAATGTTCTGAAAGTGGGCGTGGTGGAATATGGCTATCTCTCCGCGGCTTCGGCGGTGGGAGCGGTGCTTGCGGCGCTGGTCATTTCACAGGTCAAAGTGATTCGCAGGCAGGGGCCGATGTTCCTCGGCTCGGTCATTATCTTTGGGCTGGCGACCATCCTCTTCGGCATGACCCAATCCTTCATTGTGGCGTGGCTTGCCATTGCCACAACCGGCGCGGCGGATGGCGTCAGCACGATCATCCGCAACACGATTCGACAGTTGCAAACTCCCGATCACATTCGCGGGCGGATGACCAGCGTGAATCAAATTTTCTTTCAGGGCGGGCCGCAACTCGGCGAAATGGAGGCAGGGTCGGTGGCGCAATTTTTCGGCGCGCCGTTTGCTGTGATCAGTGGCGGCATCGGTTGTGTCGTCGGCACACTGCTCATCATTTGGAAGTGGCCGCAGTTGATGAAATACGATGGGCATGAGCCAATCGAAGGGGAGGTGATCCCTTCGCCGGGCGCATCTATTGTGAGCAACAGGGTGCGGCGTTGAAGTGCGTCGCACCAGTTTCGACAAGGAAATTCAACAGAATGGATTTTGCCAATCCATGAGATTCATCCACCCGTCTGGTGCGACGCACCCAGCGCTGTGTTCCTACGGATTTTCAATCAACGATTTCATCCCGGCCAGCACGGCCTGGTGAATGACTGCAGCATCTGTTGTCCCCAAATCTTTTGCGTAAATTGGATTTCCGATCTGCACCGTCACAGTGACGGGTTTTTCGTTGAACATGACCATGCCGAGCAATTGCAGGGCGGTGGCGAGTTTTTCCCTTTCCTCTTTTGTCTTTTTTATTTTCAACAGCCAGTGATTTGCATATCTAGCCGAGACTACGCCGCGAACCAGCACGGGCAATATCGCCGCTTCGGGCGCCATGCGGATGAACACGCCGACGCTGTCTGTCCAATCTTTTAGCGAGTCAACTGCGCCGGGGTAGACATCCGGGTCGGGTTCGATGTGACCGGCGGGGAAGGTGAGCGCCGCGCCGCCGTTTTTCAAATGGGCGCTGACCTGGCGAATGAGCGACATCCGTTTTGCGGGGTCGTCGTGAACGTAAAATAATTGTTTTGTGGTGTTGGGAAGCGCGTTCAAAAAGGGACGGTCGAGCGCGATGATGTGCAAATCCTTGCGATTGAGCGCGGCGAAGAGCGCGACCGTGTCGGTCATGCCTGGATGGTTGGACAATGCCAGAAACGCTGAATCAGGCACACGGTCCGCATGAACGATGCGCAATTCCTTCACGTAGCGATTCAGCAGGTTGCGTCCGCCCTCGTCAATTCCGCGCAGACCGGTCGCTTCGTCGTATTCCATCATGTGACGGGCAAATGTTTCGGCGGGCTTGCGGAAGAAAAATCGCAAAGGCCGCGAAAGCAAAGGACGATCCTGCCAGCCGAAAGAGGAGACAAGATCGTCGAGGTTGATTTGCGTGAGGGTCTCGAACTGATTCAATTTATTTTTTGGCGGTGGCCCACATGTTGAGCATGAATTCGAAATAACCGAATTTTGTCTTTGTCATTTCAAAACCCGCCTGGCCGAAATACCAGCCCAGCAGTGGAAGGGTGTAGGCGTAGGCGTGTTCGTGAATCTCCTCGGCGCTGACTAAACTGATTTGCGCCATGAACTTGAGCAGGCCGTCGGACCATGCGGCGGGCGTGGTGAGGATGACCATGCCTTCGGATTTCAACACGCGGTAAATTTCTTTGAACAGTTTTGCCATGAGCGCCGGGTCGAGATGTTCGACGACGGCAAGCAATGTGACGGCTTCGAAATAATGATCTTCAAATGGAAGGCGGGGTTCGACTTCCAAATCCAGCGTGAAGCTCTCTATCTTAAGTTCGGATGCGGTATGTTTGGGAAGCGGAATTTGATCAATTGCAAATTTTTCAGCAAATGCCGTATGCGCCAGAAAATATGGAAAAGAGCCACAGCCGATATCCAGGATTCGGCCATTGCGTAAATTTGATGGAATGAGTTTGTTCGCTCGTTGCGCGCGCAGGTCTGCGAGCATGGGTTCGAGCAGACCTTTTCCGCGGGTCATGCCTGCCATGAAGATGTTCTCCGTTTTGAATAAATTCGTGCAACTATATCCCACATTTATTTTCCGTGCAATCTACGGAATTGTTATTCAGGCTCCATCGAAAAATAGAGCGGATAGCCTGCCGCGAGCGCGGCGAAAAACGCTTTGCCGATTCTTTGCTCCGCCTCGGATTTGGGAACGGTCTGAACGTAGGCCATGCCTGTGATGTGCGCCTTGAGCATGATCTCCGCCGCAGAGTCCGTGCCGAGATGGAAAAAGGTCGTGAGCGAATAGACGACGAAATCCATCGGCGTGACATCGTCGTTGTGGATGATGATGCGGTAGAGCGGCTCGAGTTCCGTTTCAGTGATTTCGATGATCTCGATTTCGGGGGTGATTTGGCCGTTCATGTTCGCTTGTAAAGGTTGTTCAATCGCTCGATCTCCTGCGGACTCAACAGGATCTCCGCCGCCTCGAAATTTTCACGGATGTGTTGCGGGTCGAACGACATCGGGATCGTGATGACGCGCGGTTGCATGACCAGCCACGCCAGCGCGATCTGATGCGGGGTGGCGGAGTGCGCCTCGGCGATTTCACGCAACGTCTTGTTGACGCGGATGCTCCGAAATTTGACGGGCGAGTAGGCAGTGATCAGGATGTCGTTTTGCTGGCAATAGCCCAGCACGCCGTTTTTCACATACTCGTCGTCAGGCAGGCGATACGGGACCTGGTTTGTGAGAAGGGGCGTCTCACAATATTCCCGCGACTGTTTGAGTAACGACAGGTTGAAGTTGCTCACGCCGAGGCGCCGCACCTTGCCGTCGCGCACGAGTTGGTTCAGGGCGCGGAAGGCTTCGTCGAGTTTCATTTTGAATCGCGGCCAATGGATGAGGTACAGGTCAATGTAATCCATCTTGAGACGGCGCAGGCTGTTCTCGCAGGCGCGGATCGTGTTGTCGTAAGCCAAATGTTCGGGCGAGACTTTGGTCGTGATGAAGACCCGCGCGCGGTCAACGCCGGATTTTCGGATGGCGCGTCCAACCAGTTCTTCGCAGTGACCGGCGGCGTAATATTCGGCGGTATCGAAGTGGGTGTAGCCGATCTCCAATGCGGTGAGGAGCGCGGTCATCGAAACAGGATCAACTTTCGGGTTGGGGGTTGATTCGCCGCCGATGCTCCAGGTGCCGAAGCCGATCTTTGGGAGAGTCAGGCCATGGATGGTTTCATATTTCATTCGTCCATTGTAACAAAAAGCCCGCTTCCTCTCGACCTGGAAACGGGCCACTGCTCACTGATTACTTTTCTCTGCTTCACGCCGGCGCCTTATCCCACTCTTTCTGCGCGTGCTCGAAGCCTCTCTTCAACGCCTCGAAGTTCTTCGGAAGCAGGTGCTTGTGCCTTGCAGGCAAGTGACCTTCCAGCGCCTTCTCCACGTCCTTCAATGAGACCTCGGGCAATGCGGTGAGCAGTGCGCCGACAGCCACCATGTTCAATAATCTTTTGTCGCCGATCTCTTCGGCGATCTCGTTGCAGGGAACAAAGACGGCATGGATATCGGTACGTTTTGCCGCGCGATCCACCATGGACTGGTTGACGATGAGTGTGCCACCCGGCGCAAGCAGGTCTTCGTATTTATCGAACGAGGGCAGGTTGAGGGCAATTGCCAGGGGCGGATGCTTCACCAACGGCGAACCAATCTCATGGTCGGCAATGACCACGGTGCAGTTGGCTGTGCCGCCGCGCATTTCGGGACCGTACGAGGGAATCCACGTTACCTCTTTGCCGGTATCCATTGCGGCGTAGGTCAGAACCTGCCCGCCGAACAAAACGCCCTGTCCGCCGAACCCTGCGATGATGATTTCTTTTTGCATTTGTTTTCCTCTTTTCAAACACAAAGGACACAAAGGATTTCATCCTTCATCCTTCATAATTCATCCTTATATTTTCACCTGCTTTATCGCTTCACTGATCTTGTAATCGCCCACCGGAAAGACCGGCATCATGTGCTCTTCCACGAACTTCAGCGAATTGACCGGGGTCATGCCCCAGTTGGTGGGACAGGTGGAAAGCAGTTCCACCATCGAAAAGCCCAGTCCGCGCACCTGCGTTTCAAACGCCATGCGGATCGCCTTCTTTGCGAGGCGGATATTCTTTGGGTCGTGCAGACTGCGCCGCACGCAGTATCCCACACCATCCAGCGTGGAAAGCATTTCCGCCATCTTGATCGGGTAGCCTTGCGTTTCCACGTCGCGGCCATTCGGCGACGATGTAGTCTTCATGCCGGGCAACGTCGTCGGCGCCATCTGACCGCCGGTCATGCCGTAATTGGCATTGTTGATGAAGATCACGGTCAGGTTTTCACCGCGCGCGGCGGCATGGACGATCTCTCCCATGCCAATCGAAGCCAGGTCGCCATCGCCCTGATAGGTGAAGACGATTCGGTCAGGCATGACGCGCTTGATGCCCGTTGCCATGGCCGGGGCGCGTCCGTGCGGGGCTTCGACGAAATCGGTATCGAAATAGTTGTAGGCGAACACCGAACAACCCACCGGCGCAACGCCGATGGTCTTTGGAATCAAATCCATTTCTTCCAGCACTTCGGCGATCAGGCGATGCGCCACGCCGTGCGTACAGCCGGGGCAATAGTGTGTTGGAGTATCGGTAAAGGCTTCGGGCCGGTCATAAACAAGATTTTCGGGAACAGTCATCTCTCACCTCTCTATCACAGACGCCATACGCGCCTGCCAGGAGTCGCGCGGGTCGCGGTCAACCGATAAATTTCCCGCGGCGATGCGGCGGATTTCAGCCAGCACTTCGTCGGGGAACGGGACGATGCCGCCCGTTCGTCCATAAAATTCCACCGGGACACGTCCGCGCACGGCCAGACGAACATCATCGAACATCTGGCCCATGTTCATCTCGGTGACGAGGAACGCGCTCACACGCCCCGACAGTTGATCCAGCACCTGATACGGGAACGGGCTGACGGTGACCGGGCGCAACAATCCCACCTTGATGCCCTCGGCGCGCGCCGTACGGACCGCTGAAAGCGCCACACGTCCTGCTGTGCCAAAACCAACGACGACAAACTCGGCGTCATCGAGAAAATAATCCTTGTAACGGACTTCACTGGCCTGTACTTCCTGCCAGCGTTTTCCCAAACGGAAGTTGGCAACTTCCTCGGCGGGCGGGTCAATATAAATCGAAGAAAGGATGCGGCGTTCGCGGCCAACCGCGCCGTTTGTTGCCCACTCGAAATTCTTGCGGACGACTGGACGCATTTCGGGCATCTCGGCTGGTTCCATCATCTGTCCCACCGAGCCGTCGAGAATCATCATGCAGATCATTCGATATTTTTCGGCCAGGTCGAAGGAAAGCACCATCAAGTCAATGGCCTCCTGCACAGACGAAGGCGCAAGGACGATGCGCGGATAATCTCCGTGCCCGCCGCCGTGGACAGCCTGGTTGTAATCGCTTTGCGCCGGCGCAATGTTGCCGAGTCCCGGCCCGCCGCGCATCACGTTGACCAGCACCGCAGGCACTTCCGTCCCGGCGATGTACGAAAGCCCTTCCATCATCAAACTCACGCCCGGGCTCGACGACGACGACATGACTCTCACACCCGTGCAAGCCGCGCCGTACACCATGTTGATCGCGCCGAGTTCGGATTCCGCCTGCACAAACGCGCGTCCCAATTCGGGCATTCGGCGGGAGAGATATTCGAGGATTTCCGTTTGAGGGGTGATCGGGTAGCCGAAATACGCCTCCAGCCCTGCGCGCACGGCGGCCTCGGCGATGGCTTCATTCCCTTTCCATAATTCTTTTGGCATGTAATTCTCCAGGTGGAAGTAATAGATACACAAGTATACAGGGAACGTGCGTGCCTACATGTGTACCTGTCTACGTGTCTACCTCAAGCGACTGCCGCCGCGGCCTTCGTCACTTCACGATAAACGGTGATCGCCGCATCCGGGCAGACCAGCGCACAAATCGCACACCCCGTGCAACCGTCCTTGAACGTGTGCGCGGGGTGGTAGCCCTTCGGGGTCAGGTGCGACATGTTTAGTTCCATCACACCCTGCGGACATGCGCTAATGCATAGTTCGCATCCTTTACAATACGTATCGCTTACTTCGATCCAGCCTTTGACAGCCATTGAGTCTCCTTTTGCAGACCCTAAAGGTCTTTGAGACCTTTAGGGTCTTTTATACGAGAAGTCAGACAGAATTTAGCGGGATTGCCCGCCACCCTGATTATGTCGTTTTCCGACAACAAAGAGTAGTGCCAAGCGTCACGTAGGCCAAAGTACAAACATCATACATTGCTGTAACGCAAGATGGCATCTTGCGCTACGCCCACTGAAAATTCATATCGAACACAGGGCCGTCTTTGCAGATCATCTTCCAATCATGCGGATGACGGGATGAGACCGCACACACCCCGCACTCGGCGAGACCCCCACACGGCATGGATGCGCGAATGAGCACCTGCGCTTCACGCACCGCCGACAACTGATTCAGTTTCTCGAACAGTTTCTTCATCTGAATCAGATTCTCGCGGACGATATCCACTGCGATGAAATCAGCCCATTTGCAAATTTCCTCGAGCGCGCGCAACGGCTGGACCTCCACCACTTCGGGCAGGTCATTCGTCGCGGAGTCGCAGACCATTACCACCTCGGCCTGCTGTTTCAACGCGAGGGGAATCAGTCCATGCAGGCGGGAGGGATAATAATCGTCGAGGCCGATCAATGCCAATTTGCGCGCATTCGGCGGGATGGAAAATCCGCGCCCGAGCGGGCCGCGTAAGTTCAGCCGCGTTCCAATTGTCCAAAAGGAGGGCAGGGGCGGCGCGAAGCGAAACCCTTTCGGCGCCGAGTCGTAGAAGAAAACGGAAACAGGCAACGGTGAGGCTGATCCGCTGGCGTGGGCGAGCAGGTACTGTCCCGGCGAAGGAATCAGTTTCGGAGGGCAGTCCATTCGGGCGGAGCCATCCAGATAGATTTCGGTAATTTCACCTGTGCCTGTGTGCATAACGCGATGCTATCATGCTTTGCGGGCACGAACAAGCGTTATAATGAATTAACATTTTGTCTGGAGGAACCATGAATATTTCAAGTTTGCTGCAAGGCCTCGCTTCCTTTGCATGGCTCGGTTTTGTCGGGGTGCTGGTCATGATTTTCGTGCGCGCCAGCCGCAACCAACCTGCAAAAGGGTTAACCTCGCTGGTGGTTGTTCTGCTCGTTGTCGCAATTTTGTTAACCTCAATTGGGGCAGGGTTGGTGTTCCTGCAAGCCAACGAATACGGCGTGGTGATCTCGGCTTTTCAGCCGAACGGCTACCGCACTCAGGCTTTAGGCCCCGGCTTGCACTGGATCATCCCGTTCATTGAGAGCGTACAAAAATATTCGGTTGCCAAGCAAACGTATACTATGTCGTCCACGAGCAGTGAGGGGCAGGTGCAGGGCGATGATTCAATTCAGGCGCGCACAAAAGACGGACAGCAAATTTTTGTCGACGCATCCGTTATTTACGCGGCTGATCCCACGCAGTTGATTCAATTACATATTACCTGGCAAAACCGCTATGAAGAAAATGTAGTGCGGCCTGTGGCGCGCGCGGCCATCCGCAATGCGGTTTCGCAATTTGGCGTGGAAGAACTGGTCAGCACCAAACGCGGCGAGTTGGAGCAGGCAATCCGCGAGGAGATTGAAGCAAAATTGAAAGCCAATAACATCATCATGTCTGACTTCCTCTTGCGCAATATTCGCTTTAGCGATGAGTATGCGGCGGCAGTCGAGCAAAAGCAGATCGCGGAACAGCAGGCTCAACAGTCCAAGAATGTTATTGAGCAGAAGAAGAATGAAGCTGAGCAGGCGCGTCAGGTGGCACAAGGCCAGGCCGATGCGGCGGTGATCGCGGCGCAGGGCGCGGCGGAAGCGCGTTTGATCCAGGCGCGGGCCGAAGCCGAAGCCAATCGCCTGCTCGCCGAGTCTCTCACGCCGACGTTGTTGCAGTATCAATATGTTTTGAAACTCGCGCCGGGCGTGACAACGATCTTCATCCCGAGCGGCAACCAGTTCATTCTGCCCCTGCCCGATACCACGTTGCAGACGCAGTAATCCTCGAACATCATTGGTACAATATGACCGGCGGTTGCGTTTTTAACCGCTGGTTATTTTTTCTCAAAAGAGCAAAATGACTCGTACCGCAAAGTTCACTTTGCGTTCGCGCGCTGTTTTTCAGGAACGCAAGATAATGGTTTTTAAGAAAATAATCACGCAACGTCGCGCAGGGCGCGTTCTCTTACGCGCCCGTTGGCGTTAGAGAACGCCAACTACGCTTCATAATCTTACGGTACGGTGAACAAGGAAACATAATGCCAATCCCACAAACTGGACGCGAGATTCGCCTGACCACGCTTTCGGCGTGCGCGGGCTGAGCGTCCAAATTAAGCGCCGATGCGCTGACGCAGGTTCTGCGTCCGATTAAAGATATTTTCGATCCCGCTTCCTATCCTGACCTGTTGGTTGGTCTGGCGACACCGGATGATGCGGCCGTTTGGCGTTTAAGCGATGACAAAGCCATCGTGGTGACGACGGATTTCTTCACCCCCGTTGTGGATACCCCCTACGAATACGGCTCGATCGCCGCGGCAAATTCGCTTTCGGATGTGTACGCGATGGGCGGACAGCCCTTCCTGGCATTGAATGTGGCGGCGCTACCCGATGACCTGCCCCTCGAAATTTCCAGCGAGATCATACGCGGCGGCGCGGAAAAGGCGCGCGAGGCGGGCGTGGTCGTTGCGGGGGGTCACACTGTCAAGGACAAAGAACCAAAATTCGGGTTGGTGGTGATCGGGTTTGTCAATCCGCGAAAGATGCTCAGCAAAGGCGGTCTCAAAACCGGCGATGTCCTCGTGCTAACCAAGCCTCTCGGCGGCGGCGTGACGACGACCGCGTTGAAGCAGGAAAAGGCAGATGAAACACACGTCAGGGAAGCCATCGAGTGGATGTCTCGACTGAACAAGACAGCGGGTCAACTCGCGCTGGAATTTGATCTGCGCGGCGGGACGGATGTTACCGGCTTCGGCTTTCTCGGTCACGGCATGGAAATGGCGGAGGCTTCGGGTGTGTGTCTGTCCATCGAGAATTCCAAAATTCCGCTGTTGAGCGGCGCGCGCGGCTATGCCGAAAAAGGCATCTTCCCCGGCGGCGCATTTGACAATAAAAAGTATTTTGGAGAAAATGTCCGCTTCGATGACAAGATAGACGAGCCTGCCCAGATGCTGTTGTTCGATCCTCAAACCAGCGGCGGACTTTTGCTCGGTGTGCCGCGTGAGAAACTATCTGCGTTTGAAATGCGCGCGAAGGAACTGGGTCAGCCCGTTTGGGTGATTGGC
>JBBIUO010000064.1:0-4218 GCA_037440205.1 Chloroflexota bacterium | reverse complement strand
CTGGAGTTGACCCTCACTTGCGGGATGATCCTGCTTGCGATCGTCATCCCGATCATCGTCGCGAGGTTTTACGCGCGTTTGGACAGGCGGCTGAGGAACATCGAAAAGAAGATCGATAAGAAGAAGCAACTATAAGTTACAATAGGGAAAACAATAGTAAAGAAGATCATGTCAGAAATCCCCATAGAAACCAATTTTAGCGGCGGCCTGCTTGCCATAGCCATTTTGCTGTTGTTGAACGGTGTGCTGGCCATGGCAGAAGCCGCCCTGCTCTCAGTTAGAAAGACCCGTTTGCAAAACCAGCACAACAAGGGGGATGCCCGCGCAGGCATTGTCCTGAAACTCACCGAGAACCCCAACCAATTTCTCTCCGTCATTCAAATCGGCATCACCACCATTGACCTGCTCATCGGTGCGTTGACCGGCGCGACCCTCGGCGTGCGGATCAACACACAGTTGGAAAAATTCCCGTCGCTGGCGGCGTACAGCGAAGTCATCAGTATTTTGGTCGGTGTTTTGCCCATCACTTATCTTTCGCTTGTCCTGGGCGAACTTGTCCCCAAGCGGTTGGCATTGCGCGACCCGGAAGGTGTCTCCTCTACGGTGGCCGGGCCGATGTTATTTTTTTCGAAGGTGTTTTCTCCATTCGTAAAACTCCTCAGTGTGTCAACGGAAAGTATTTTGAAACTGCTGGGCGTGAAAGCAAACACAGAGCCGCCCGTAACCGAGGAGGAAATCCACCTGCTGATCGATCAAGGCACGCAGGCCGGCGTCTTTGAAGAAGCGGAACAGGATATGGTGGAGGGAATTTTCAGTCTCGGCGATTCGCGGGTGTACTCGTTGATGACTCCCCGCACCGAAGTCGTCTGGCTGGATATCAACGACACCATCGAAGAGATCAGGCAGAAGATTGCCGAGTGCCCGTATTCGCGTTTCCCTGTGCGGCAGGATTCGCTTGAGACCATCGTCGGCATTGTCAAATCACGCGACCTTTTGGTGGAAAGTCTCTCCGGCAAGGAAGTGGATTTGAAGTCCCTGCTCAAGCCGGCGCATTTCATCCCTGAAACGATGTTTGCCTCCCGTGCGCTGGAATTGTTCAAGGAGAAGAACACAGAACTGCTCCTCGTTGTTGACGAGTTCGGCGGCTTGCAGGGCCTGCTCACGATCAACGATATTTTGGAGGAGATCGTCGGCGCGATGGAATTCGAGGAGCCGCAGGCCACCCAACGACAGGACGGCTCCTGGCTGTTGGACGGCATGTTGGAAGTAGACGAGTTCAAGGAAATCTTTAAATTCGACGCGCTACCCCACGAGGATGAATACGAGACTTTGAGCGGCTTTGTAATGACCTCGCTTGGGCGTGTGCCGCAAGCCTCCGATCACTTCGAGTGGAACGGCCTGCGCTTTGAAGTGGTTGACATGGACGGCCGCCGCGTGGACAAGGTGCTGGTCACCACGAAACCGCAGGCGGCGCAGTAAAAAGGAAAATCCAATGACGGCCTATGTAATTTTGGATATTGAAGTAACCAATCCCGAAGGGTACAAGGAATATATGAAACTTGCGCCCGAAGCGGTGAAATTGTACGGCGGCAGGTACATTGCGCGGGGCGGGGCGAACGAAACGCTGGAAGGAGAATGGCAGGCGAAGCGGCTTGTCATCCTCGAATTCCCGTCTGTGGAGCGGGCCAAAGACTGGTTGAATTCGTCCGAGTATGCGCCAGCACGCGCGTTGCGCCACAAATACGCAAAGACGAACATGGTGGTCGTCGAAGGCGTGTAATTGTTCGATGGTATAATTTTTTTCGTATGAGCCAAGAATCCATTTCCAGTAACAAAACAAAAATCTGCCCCACATGCGGCACGCGCTTGAGCGAAAATGCAACGCGCTGTCTCGTGTGCGGCACCGAGTTCAGCGCCAAACCTGAACCGAAAGCAACAAAGAAAGTTGAAAAATCGGTGCAAGCCAGCCGGATGCCGGTGCTTACATTGAGCCTGCCTGCCGCAGTGGGTGTCCTTGCGGTGGTAATCGTTGTGGCCGCGTCCATTGTCTTCTTTACACTGCGGGCCAGCGCCCCGCCCGGAACATTTGAAACGGCGGATACGGCCACTCCCACCCTCACAGCCACGGTCACACTGCCTCCGACGCAGACGTTGATCCCCACAGACGTTCCCACTGCCACGCCCATCCCGCCGTTCGATTATACGGTCTCCGCGGGCGACGGCTCCTGTTCGCAGATTGCGTTCAACTTTAACATCTCTGTCCAGAGCATCATCGTTGCCAATAACCTGCCGTCCACGTGCCCAATCAGCGTGGGGCAGGTGCTGAAAATTCCATACCCCACGCCCACCATCCCACCTGCCGCGAGCAACACTCCCGAGCCGGCAAATGCAACCATAGAAGCATGTGAGAAGGTATCCATCGTTGTGCAGGATGGCGACACACTTTCCACCATTGCGTTGAATTACGCCGTGCCGCCGGAAGCGATCAAGGAATTCAACGGTCTACCCACCGATAATGTGTTCATCGGAACGACTTTGCTGATTCCGCTGTGCAAACGGGCGGCCACTCCCGGGCCGACTCCCACCGCGACGATCCCGCCTCCCTACCCCGCCCCAAATCTGCTTCTGCCTGCGGACGGAGCGGCCTTCACCCTGGCAAACGACGTGGTGACCCTGCAATGGGCTTCTGTCGGTACCTTGCGCGACGGCGAGGCGTATCAAATCACCGTGGAGGATGTCACCTCCGACCAGACCCGCCGCCTGACCGACTATGTGACAGACACAAAATATATTGTCCCCACCTCCTTCCGCCCGAAGGATAACGTGGCACACGTGCTACGCTGGTGGGTGACTCCCGTCCGCCAGGCCGGTACAGACGACCAGGGTCAGCCCATTTGGGTCTCGGCTGGCGCTGTCAGCGAGAAACACGTCTTCACTTGGGTGGGAGTAGCCGTCGAAGGCACGCCCAATCCCTAGGTCAAGAAAGAAGCGGTTTTTCATCCTCAACTCCCTGCCAAACGGTGGGGAGTTTTTCTTTTCCTCTTGACAAATTTATCCATATAATTATAATATGTGCATTATTCAATATTTTGAATAACTAGAATAATTAGGAGAATCCAATGTCGCCTTTTGAACTCAATCTCGAAAAGACCCGCACAGACAATGCCTTCGTGGTGGTCGAGCCGGCCATTAATGCCTTTGGCAGTATGGTTTTGATTTCAAAAGGGGCGGATGAACCCGGCATTCATGAATGGGCTCAGAAAACCTGCGCGGCGATGTCTGCGGAGGAGCGGTTTCGCCACAAACTGGTGACCCTCGGTTTTTATTATTCAATTCTGCCGCAAAACAGCGGAATGACGTTCGAGGCCTACCTCGAACGTCTGGATGCGATGCCGCCCTCGGAATTTCGTGACCGTTTGTTGAGCGCGTATGAAACGATCTGCATCACAGATCAATCCAAGGCAAAGCGAGGCGAGCCTGTAAATTGGGACGAGGTGCTTTCCTCGGCTGAAAGTTATGTGGGGTTCCTGCAATATCGCTTCGGTGAAGAATTGACCGATGTGGAAATGGAGACCCGCGCCCATCAATATGTGATCGACCCGGCCGCGCTCAAGCAATTGATCACGGGACACATCCGCTGGTTTTGGAAGAACCATCTGCAGGCGGAGTGGATGCGGGTGCGCCCGATGCTGGAGGAGTCGGCCAAGGCGTTCAACAAAATTGACGTGAGCGAAATGACGCGCGCGGAACTGCTGAGGTTCGTGACCGGCAAGGACGCACAGGAGACAAAATGGGCCAATGAATTGGAGAGCGCGCGTGAGTTGGTCTTTGTCCCCAATGCCCACATTGGCCCTTACATTCACACCACCAAAATACGGGACAGTATTTACATCTACTTTGGGGCGCATCTGCCGGAAGGCTCGGATGCGTACATCCCCGAACTGGACCGCGCGGAGATCGTCAGCAAACTGTCCGCGCTTGCAGACGAGACACGCCTGCAAATTTTACAAATGATCGCGGAGAACGGCAGGATGCGCTCCAACGAGGTGATGGACGCCATCCAACTCAGCCAGCCGAGCGTTTCGCGTTACCTGGGTCAGTTGACAGCCAGTGGATATCTTCAGGAAAGGAGAGTGAACGGCGCGAAGGAATACACGTTGAATCGAGACCGCATCGAGAAGACCCTCAAGGCAGTTTCCGCCTTTTTGCTGGATCGGT
>JBBIUO010000063.1:0-14376 GCA_037440205.1 Chloroflexota bacterium | reverse complement strand
GAGGAGGAGTTACCCTACATGTTCACAATGGGATTAAAACCCTACGAACAGATTGCGATCTGGGCCGTGTTTGGCGTTGCGTGGCTTGGCCTGGCGTACGCGCTGTTCCTTCGTTCCCAAATCCTGCGAGAGGACAAAGGCACCGAAAAAATGCAGGAGGTCTGGAACGCGATCAAAGACGGCGCAAATGCTTATTTAGGCAAGCAATTACGCTCCATCTTGCCGTTAATTGCCGTGTTGACGATCGCCCTGTTCTTCTCTGTCTTTGTTGTACCGCCTTCAGAAGAGGCGATGCTGCGCTTCAAGGGCGTGGACGAGAATACTGTGCGGCTGTGGATCGGCCTTGCGAGGGCGTTCGCGTTCGTGATGGGCGCAGGCTTCTCTTTACTGGTCGGTCAGATCGGGATGCGTATGGCTGTGGAGGCGAATGTACGTGTGGCTTCTGCATCGAAGCGTTCATTTGACGATTCGCTTCGCATCGCCTACCGCGCAGGAACGATCACCGGTATGCTCACCGACGGTCTTGGCTTGCTCGGCGGCACCGTCATCTTCATCTTCCTCGGTATCGCCGCGCCGGATGCTTTGCTCGGCTTTGGTTTCGGCGGCACACTCCTCGCGTTGTTCATGCGTGTGGGCGGTGGTATCTATACCAAGGCGGCAGACGTCGGCGCTGACCTTGTCGGTAAGGTAGAAGCAGGCATCCCTGAGGATGATCCGAGAAATCCCGCTGTGGTGGCGGATCTCGTCGGTGACAACGTCGGCGATTGCGCTGGTATGGCGGCCGACATTTTCGAATCCTATGAAGTGACGATCGTTTCGGGCCTGATACTTGGTCTGGCTCTCTGGCACGCGACTCAGCGCCTTGAGTGGATCATCTTCCCGCTGCTGGTGCGCGGCATCGGCGTGCTTTCCTCCATCATCGGCACGTACGTTGTGCGCGGTGGCGGCGGCAGGGGCAGTGATGCAATGAAGGCGATCTTCCGCGGCTTCCTTTCTTCTGCCGGGATTTCTGTCGCATTATTTGCCGCCGCAGGCTGGCTGTATATGAAGGACTCGATGGTTGATTTCGGCGGCTGGTGGCGTATGCCTGCCGCGGTGGCTGTGGGCGTTTTGCTTGCCATCTTGATTGACCGTTTAACGGAATACTTTACCGGCACTCATGCCGCCCCGGTCAACGATATTAAGAAGGCGGCGGATACGGGCCCCGCGACCTTGATTTTGAACGGTATCTCCGTCGGATTTGAATCATCCGTTTGGGCTGTAATCGTGATCGCGTTGACCATCGTCGCGTCCATCGTGATCTTCGGCACCATCCCCAGCGCGCAGGGCGCCGAAAAAGTGACCTTCATTTTATACGGTGTGGCGATGACCGGTATCGGTATGCTCACCCTCACCGGCAACAATGTGGCGATGGATTCCTTCGGTCCGATCTCGGATAATGCGAACGGCATCGGTGAAATGGCCTGGTCCGGCAAGACAGATAAGGCGACCAAAGACGCCCAGCAGATCATGGCGGACCTCGACGCAGTGGGCAACACCACAAAGGCGATCACAAAAGGCGTTGCAATTGGCTCTGCGGTGATTGCGGCTGTCTCCCTCTTTGGATCGTTCATCACGGACGTTTCAAAAGTGGACGCCACTGCGCTGGCAAACGGTATCCGCGTGAGCGTTCCCGAAGTGTTCGTCGGCATGTTGGTCGGTGCGGCGTTGCCGTGGCTGTTTTCATCTTTTGCAATTCAAGCGGTTGCGCGCGCGGCTTCCCTCATCGTGTTGGAAGTTCGCCGCCAGTTCAAACTTGGCGTATTGGATGGTAAAGTCAAGCCCGATTACCGACAGGCTGTTGGTATCTCCACCACCGCTGCGCAGAAGGAATTGGTTTCCCTCGCCCTGCTCGGCGTCGTCACCCCGATTGCCGTCGGCCTGATGCTGGGCGTGGAAGCGCTTGGCGGCTTTTTGGCGGGCATCATCGTTTCCGGTCAGTTGCTGGCGGTGTTCCTCAACAACTCCGGCGGCGCATGGGATAACGCCAAGAAGTTGATCGAAGACGAACCCAGGGACCCGAAGAAGAATCTCGGCAAAGGCTCCGAACGGCACAAAGCCGGCGTGGTTGGCGATACCGTCGGCGATCCCTTCAAGGATACGGCAGGTCCCGCCCTCAACCCGATGATCAAAGTCGTCAATCTTGTGTCCGTCATCATCGCGCCGATCGTGGTGCAGTATGCAGGGGCAAGCGGCGGCGTGTTGATCGGCGTTTGGGTCGTGGCATTGCTTTTGCTCGGCGTGCTGGCCTGGGCGGTGATGCGTTCCAAAGCCCCGGCTGAGTCCATGGTGGCGGAGGTTTCATCCCCGGCGGACAAGGGCAAAGCAAAGCCGAAGTCAAGGTCGAAGAAGTAGATTTGCTTTTCCAATAAAAAATAAACTGGCGGTTTTTGACGACCGCCAGTTTTCATTTAAAGCAACAAACCTTTTGCGTCAATTGTTCAACATAAAATGCGCTTCTTCGTGCATCCATTTGCGGCCATCGCGCGCGAGCAGGGAATCTGCTTCGGCGGGGCCCCAACTGCCGGGTGTGTAACCAGCCATCGGCGGAGTCCGATCCGCTTCCCACGCTTGCAGAATCGGATCGATCAGGCTCCATGCCGCTTCCACTTCATCCGCGCGCGTGAAGAGCGAAGCATCCCCTTGCAACGCATCCAGCAAAAGGCGTTCGTACGATTCGGGAATCGCGGTCTGGCCGAAAGCCTCGGCGTAGTGAAATTCCATATCAACGGAGCGCGTATCTGCAACCGTGTCGGGCGCCTTCGTTTCAAATCGCAGATGAATGCCTTCATCGGGCTGGAGATACAACACGAGCATGTTCGGCTTCATCGTTTGCATGGGGAACATGGCGAGCGGCGGCTCTTTGAATTGGATGATGATCTGCGATTGTTTTTCGGCGAGATTTTTTCCAGAACGCAAATAAAATGGAACGCCCTGCCAGCGCCAGTTGTTGATGAAAAGGCGAAGCGCCGCATACGTGGGAGTTGTGGAATTGGGATTGACCTGTTCCTCGCTGCGATAGCCTTGATACTGCGCCCGCACCGTACTCACCGACACCTGCCCGGGCGTCATCGGCTGGATCGCGCTGAGGACTTTTACTTTTTCATTCCGCAGATGACTTGCGCTGAACGAGGCGGGTGGTTCCATGGCGACGAGGGTGAGCAGTTGCAAAAGATGATTTTGAAACATGTCGCGCAACACGCCGACGCCATCATAAAATCCCGCGCGATGTTCCAGGCCGACCTTTTCCGCCACCGTGATCTGCACATGGTCAATGTAATTTCGATTCCACAGCGGCTCGAAGATCGTGTTTGCAAAGCGCGTGAACAAGATGTTTTGCACGGTCTCTTTGCCGAGATAGTGGTCAATGCGATAGATCTGCGATTCGTTCAAATCCTTGTGAACCTGCTGATTCAATTTTTGCGCCGACTTCAAATCGGTGCCGAAGGGTTTTTCCAGCACCACACGCCGCCAGCCGCCATTTTCATGGAGTTGCCCCGTTGCACCGAGTTGTTCGATGATGTTTGGAAACAACGTTGGCGGAAGCGCCATGTAATACAGGCGATTGGCCGCGCCATCTTCCAATTCGACGAGTCGTTTCCCCAGATTTTGAAAATCGGCGGATTGATCGTAGCGTCCCTGTTGATAAAAGAGACGGGGCGCGAAGTCGGCCCATTCCTCGTCTGTGAATTTGAACCCGGCAAATTTTTGGGCTCCCGCCAGCAGGTGCTCGCGGAATTGTTCATCGGTAAACGCCGTGCCGCCGTAGCCGACGATTATGAAATGCTCCGGCATTCGTCCCTTGCGGCAAAGGTTGAAGAGCGAAGGCATTAACTTACGCTGGGTCAAATCACCGGACGCGCCGAAAATGATAATTGAAGTGGACAGGCTGTTATTCATAAAGGTTTCTCTCGAATATTAAACTCACATTGTTGCCTTGCGAAATCCATGCAGGTGGAGGCGCAACACCGCGAAGGTGAAATAAAAAACTTTGCATCCTGGCGTCTTTGCGTTGTAAATCCCGATAAAAGCGATTCAAGCAATCAAGGGATTATTCTCAGTACTTCACGAAAGCGCGTAATTGGCGTTCTCTAACGCCTAATTTGCGCCAGAGAGCGCAAACTACGCGAGGTTTTCGTGATCTACTGATTCTGTTTTCTTGATGGCGTGTCCGCCGAACTGATTTCGCAATGCGGCCAGCATGCGCGCGGGATAGTTTTCCTCGTCGCGGCTGGCGAAGCGCATTTGAAGCGCAAGGGTGATGACAGGCGCCGGCACATCGAGGTCAATGGATTCAAAGACCGTCCAGCGGCCTTCGCCGGAATCCGCCACCCAGGGTTTGATATCTTTCAGTTCGGTGTCTTCGTCGAGTGCATTTGCCGCAAGATCAAGAAGCCATGAACGGACAACGCTCCCATGTTGCCAGATGTGCGAGATTTGCGCGAGGTCGAGCCCGAAATCCTTTTTGCCTTTCAAAATACCAAAACCTTCGGCAAAGGCTTGCATCATGCCGTATTCGATTCCGTTGTGGATCATCTTTGTAAAATGTCCCGCGCCATGCGGCCCGACTCGTCCCCAGCCTTTCTCTGCCGCAGGGGCGAGAGTCTCGAAAATGGGATGCAGTTTTTCGGTTACTTCCACCTTGCCGCCGATCATCAGGCTGTATCCTTCGCTGAGGCCCCAGATTCCGCCGCTCGTGCCGCAGTCCACAAAATCAATGCCTTTGGCTTCAAGCATTTCCGCGTGCCTGACGGTGTCTTTGTAGTTCGAGTTGCCGCCGTCTATGATGATGTCGCCCGGTTTCAATAACGCCGCGGCCTTTTCGATGGTCTCAGTGGTGGTCTTGCCCGAAGGGACCATCACCCAGAGGATCTTTGGAGAGGATGTTAATTTGCTGACTGCCTCTTCCAGAGAAAAGGCGCCTTCCATTCCGTGTTTGACTGCTTCCTCCACAGTTTCTTTACTGCGCGCAAATCCAACCACGCGATGGCCGCCGCGAACCAGCCGCGTTGCCATGTTCAATCCCATCTTGCCCAAACCGATCATTGCGAGTTCCATTGTTTTACTCCTAATAAAGTTTTCTCTCCAAACGGAGGAATAAAATTTTATGATTACAACTTTTTTCCTGCCGCCGTCCTCGGCGACAGGGATGCCGCCTCGTCCACCAGCCAGATGACTTCTCCATCTGTGGGGTGGATGCGCTGGGCGGGCAATTGCTCTGGAAGATATTCCCCATGTAAGATGCGGGCAAGCGCCTCGGACTTACTTTGCCCACTAACCAGGAACACCACACGACGCGCCGCGTTGAAAACAAGCGGAGTCAACGAAACGCGCCTCGCGGGGCGGTCTTGATAATTTGCTGTCACCGCGATGGTGGGTGATGCGACATCCACTTGTGATCCGGGAAACAGCGAAGCCGTATGCCCATCATCGCCCATACCGAGGATGACGAGATCGAAACGCGGCCAGTTATAGGGCCTTTCCGCAAACTCTGTCAATTGACGGGCATATTCATCGGCGGCGGCATCAGGCTCCAGTTCAGAAATGACGCGGTGAATATTTTCCGCGGGCAATGGGACGTAATCGAGAAATGCCTGTTTCGCCTGGAAATAGTTGTTACCGGGGTCGTCCTTTGGAACACAGCGTTCGTCACCCCAAAAGATATGCGTGTATTTCCAGTCAATTTGATCGCGATAGGGCGTGGTGGCAAGCAATTCATGGAAAGGCTTCGGTGTGCCGCCGCCCGAAAGCGCCGCAAGAAAACGAGCACGCAAATTGACGGCCTGTTTTGCCGATGCGGTGAATAGCTCCGCGGCGGCGACGCTCAACACTTGAAGATTTTTGTAAACCTGTATTTTGGTTTCCATGCTTGAAGTGTAACACGGGCGTTAGTGGTTTTATTCATGGATCACGAAATTAACGTTGAGATTGCTTCGGGACTTCGACGCTTTTGCACCTTGACCCCTTGACCCTCGCAATGACATAAAACAAAAAGTTCTTGTTACAATTCACAGGCATTCCGATTTTTGGAGAACAAATGAATCGAATTTCAAAACTACTTCTGGTCGGCTTGACCGGCGTTCTGGTATTGACCTCTTGTATCCCTACCGCGCCGACGGTGTATGCTCCGCCCACGCCGATCAACGACCACCAGCCGACCATCTTCGATATTGATATCGAATCGCCTGCTTCCGCCGCGCGCTTGAAAGACCCGCGTCCGAATATCATCGTCATTCTCACCGACGATCAGCCGTATCACACGGTTGATTACATGCCTGCTGTAAAAAACCAATTGATGAAAAACGGCGTTGTGTTTGAAAACGGATTTGTCACCACGCCGTTGTGCTGTCCGAGCCGAGTGAGTATTTTATCCGGTCAGTATGTTCACAATCACGAAGTCTACACCGACAGAATGCCGCAAGGCGGCGCGCCAAAATATGACGACTCTGAGTGCGTGGCGATCTGGCTTCAGGAGGCGGGATATCGCACGGCGTATTTTGGAAAATATTTGAACGGCTATGAGGATGTTGAACCTTATGGCGCCGTCCCGCCGGGCTGGGATGTGTGGAAGGCGTTTCTCAGCAAGAACCTCACCGCCGATGATGACGTTGGAAGCACGCAATATTATTTCGATTTCAGCATGTCGGAGAACGGCGTTGCCGTTGAGTATCCGCGGTCAAAGGAAAATTACAGCGCCGATGTCGTCACAAACGATGCGTTGAAATTCATCCGCGATGAACGCGATGCTCCGTTTTTTATGATGGTCGGTTACTACAATCCGCATTCGCCGTACATCGCTGCGCCGAGGCACAAGGATACCTTTCGCGCCAACACCGGCGATTATTGGGATTGGATTCAATATCGCCCTCCGAGTTTCAATGAAGAGGACATCCGCGACAAACCCGACTACATCGGGACGCTCTCGCCTCTTTCTCCCGATGAAGTTGATACTGTCCATAAGCAGATTCTACGCTCATTGCTTTCTGTGGACGACGGCGTGGCTTCCATTATGTCTGCACTCGAGAAGGCTGGCCTGGATAAAAACACCATCATCATGTACCTTTCTGACAACGGACTGACGTTGGGCGATCACCGCTTCGGCGCATCGAAGAACTGCCCGTATGAAGCATGCGTCAAGGTTCCGTTCATTGTCCATGCCCCGGGATTTTACACGCCGCGCGTGGATTCGCATCTCGTCGCAAACATTGATCTTGCTCCCACCATCGCGGATTGGGCGGGGGTCTCCGCGCCTGATACCGTGGATGGATTGAGTATGGTTCCGATCCTTGAAAACCCGTCAGCGGAATGGCGGGAGGATATTCTGTTCGAGCATTGGCCCACGGAAGAGGGAGTCGGCTCGATGATCCCCGAGTTCTATTCGATTCGGACAGCCGAATGGAAATACACCGAGTACAGCACCGGCGAAGTGGAATTGTACGATCTGGTCAACGACCCGTATGAATTGGAAAATCTTGCGGGGAAGCGGGCGTATAAAGAAATTCAATCCGAACTGGCGGCAAGGTTGCAGGAGTTGAAGGAGGAGTGAGAATTTGTACCGTAACGTTCACGTTGCGTATGATTGGGAGGTTTACCTGTCATCTGCAAGATAAATCTCCCTAGCACTGCCCGCCAGGGCAAGTGTGCGGTACGTTTATTCTTTGAAGTACAACTCATACACCGCATCGCTGACGAACATCAATCCCTCGGCGTCACGGTAGATCAGGCGGTAGCCGCGAACTCGGTCGTTTTTGACATCCATGTAAAAGGTGTAGGTATCCTGGAATGTTGCCGGGTCAACGGCGTTTTCGAGCGCGCCTTCCTGTGTGTAATCGAGAATGCGCTGTGACCAGAGGATGATGATATCGGGTTTGATCTTTTCGATGGTGCTGTATTTGCTGTTCCAGTAGGTGCGGATATTCCAGCGGGCGTTATCGGGGAAGTACATGCGCACATCGCGGAAGACGGTCAGCGGCTCGGTGGATGTGATTTTGGGAAGATAGTCGCGTTCGAGGATGTCGTAAAAGACAAGTGAGCCTTCGTTTTGTTCGCGGGTAAGCACATCGCGATAGAGACCCACATCCTTGTTGAGGTAAACGCCAAATTGCCAGATGACAACGGCGGCGATGATCGCGCCCCATGCGTAGGACACAGGCGAGCGGGGTTTGTCTGTTGCGAAGGGCGGATATTCGAGGAAAACAACCAGACTGCTGAAAACAGGAAGAAGAGTGGGCAGGAAGAAATGCGTCGGTTTGATGGCGACAACGAAGAGAATATACAAGCCAAGCGGGATTGCCCATGTGGCGATGAGCAGGTGACGAATCCGATTTGGGCCGCGCCAGATGCCAAGTCCCAGCGCGATGAAGGAGAGTGCAACGAAGATCAACTGGCCGTAGAGTTCCTCGATGATGTGCAACCACGAAGCAGGACCTTTTGCATAGGCCAGAGTCCAGCCTTCGGTTTGGGACGCGGCTTGACGCGAAAGAGTACTAATCATCGTCTCGCGTTGACCTGCCAGCAGGAGGAATGGATTGGAGATGACGATGGTCGCGGTCATGATGCCGACGAAGATGAGTCCGTGTTTGAGTGCGGCAGGCCAGGTCAATTTTTTGGAGAGGATGCCGAGGAACAGGTAGGTGGGAACTGTCAAAGCGAAGAAAAGGCCGATTACTTTGGTGCCAGTCCCCAGTCCGGCGGAAGCGGCGGCGAGGGCAAAGTCAATGCCGAAGCGCTGATCTTCCCTGTCGAGGAAGAACAAAGTCAGGACGATGAAAAATACCGCAAGACTATCCACATGCCACCAGAGATTGTTTTCCACCACGGCTGAGACCGCGAGCAGAAAAACAAAAAGGCCGATGGATTTTGCGTAGGAGTTGAATTTGGTTTGCAGGTGGGTGAGGAGAAGGAGCGCGCCAAGCATCGGCAGGACGCTGATGAACTGACGCAGAAGGAGCATGTTGAGCTGGGTGGTGTACCGCAAGCGGTCGAAAAGTTTGATGGGCAGGAGAAGGAGGGCGCTGGAAAAATAAAACGGCGAGCCGTAGTAGTAGTGGTCGTAGGCGATGAAGTTGAAGATGGTGGCGGTGACGGTTTCTCCGGGGTTGAGCATTTTGATGACGACGGGGTATTGCGCGAATTCGTCTGGCTCGAAGAGCGAGATCATCATCTGGTCTTTTGCGCCGGTGTTGTTGGGAGGAATGAACGCGGCGAAATAGATGACGCTGATTGCGATGAGGGTGGCGAAAACGCGTTTTTGGGTTGTGGTCATGCGGGCAATGATACCATTTCTGGGGTTACGATTTTTTTACCACAAAGGGTCACGAAGTATCACAAAGGGAGATAAAGGTGATGTTTGTCACCTGCATTTTGCGGAACTGCGAGCCTATAATTTCGTAAATTGCACCAAGGAGAAATGTAAAATGGCTAAAATGGATAATCTTGTAAAAGACTTCCTCGCGCAGAAGAAGATTGCCGTGGTGGGTGTTTCAGACAAGCGCGAGACGGGCTGTAATTTGAATTACAAAAAGTTCAAGGATTCAGGCTACCAGGTTTTTGCGGTGAACCCGCGGATTTCCACCTATGACGGCGCGCCGTGTTACCCCGATTTGAAATCCATCCCGGAAAAGCCCGATGCGGTGTTCATCCTTGCCAACCCAAAGGTGACCGAGCAGATCGTCCAGCAGTGTGTGGATTTGGGAATCAAGCACGTTTGGATGCACTGCATGATGGGAACGAAGCCCGGGCTGGCGCAAAGTATGACCAGCGTTTCGCAATCGGCGGTGGAGATGTGCAAGGCGAACGGGATCGCGGTCATTCCGGGATCGTGCCCGAACCAGTTCCTCAACCCGGATTTCGGTCATGGCATGATGCGGGGATTGTGGAAGATGTTTGGGTTTATGAGCGTGAATTAGGGGATTTGCGAATCAAAGACTCCCACAGTTTGGCTGTGGGAGTCTTTGATTCACTGGGTTTCACATGTTGTAAAAGTGTTTGAACCCGATCCGCCGATGCAGACATCGGTTCCGTCGCCGCCGGTGATGAAGTCGTCACCGCCGCCGCCGAGGACACAATCGTCGCCGCCGAGGCCGTCAATCGTGTCGGCGCTGGAACTGCCGAGGATGAGGTCGTTGCCTTCGGTGCCGGTGATTGTCCCTGAGCCGGTGATGAGGTTGGTCAAATACCAGCCCGCGCAGGCGGAGGGCTTGACATCGTTGACTTCAAAGGAGGTTGTCCAATCTTCGGCGCGTGTGGTTGGGATGGTGTTGGTGGCGGCGACAGCCGTCCCTGAGACGATGATGATGAGCAGAATCAGGCCGAAGGTCAGGAGACGAAGCGGGCGAAGCATTTTCACAATTCAAGCCTCCTCAAAATATTTCATCTTCGGTTGCGGCAGGACAAATTCAATTTCGCCCGAATTAATGACGTACTCCAACCCGTCCTCTTCCATCGGGACGGATGGAGTCCATTCTGTAAATTCTTCTTTGCGCCGATGGGCGGGAGGCGCCGGCGTTTCGCCCTGAACGGGTTTTATTCTGCCGCTGTTTTTTCGATTGGTGGTCTTCCAATGCCGCGGCGTCTTTTGAAAAACGGGTTTCGCCGGGGGAGCGTGATTTTCAGCCGCCCTTACTGCGGCAATGGGCGCTTCATCGTAGTTCGAATCGTCTGCAACGATTCCTTTCTTCCCGGCGCTGACCACGTAACGATACGTCGTTCCGTTGATTTGCACAAGATAATAATGCAGGAAGTTGAGGGTCATGTGAAGGATCATCGTTCCCTGCCGCTCGGCGAGTTTTGCAAGATCGTCAATGCTGGCGAGGTCAATGATGGTTGAGGTGGGAACGAGATTTTGTTTGTAAACATCCACCAGCATCGAGCCATATTTCAGTTTGATCAACGCCACTTCGCTTTGGCGGGCGGTGTCGTAGATAGTTACGCCCGCAAAGGCAAGACCCGCGAGCGAAAACGCAAGCCCAAGCAGGGATAACATGCGCACGCTCCAAACGGTGGGTTGCAACCCAAGAATGGAAAACGTGTTTTCCTGCGAAACGGAGCCGCCGGCGCTTCCCTGTTTGACCGAATGCAACGGGTCTGTTTGCGAATTTTCAAGATCGAGATAAAAATGTGTTTTGTCGAACTTGAATACGAGAGTGGGATCGAAGGTGTCGTTTATTTGACTTCCCGCGACGGTTCCTGTTAATTCAAGATGCGAGATGATTTCAAGCGTGTACGTGTTCGGGTGCAGGCCGGTTTCCTGCTCCACCAAATTCGCCAGCGACTCGACCTGGCACAAATCGAGAGTGGCGGCGCTGAAAAATGCGTTGCCGCTGAATGTAGTTTGCGGCGTCAATGGAATGGTGCGCTGCCATCCGCTTTGCTCGTCCAGCGCGCGCGCGTAAAGCAGGTACGTGCCTGAGGCTCCCTGCAATTGGTCGGCGATCAGGTTATAGGTGAACCCGATGTTGAGGAAGCAGGTCAGTTTTGGAAAGACCGGCTCGCCAGGGCGAACCAATTCCGTGTCGTACACTCCGGGCGTGCCTGTGGCCGAATAAATAAAACGGCCTTCCTGTTGATACGGGACACTTCCTGTGGATCGGGTGAGCGGACGGGTGAAGGAGAAAATGGACAGGCCCAAAAATATCAGCGCCAGGAATCCTGCAAGTGCCAGAAAAATTTCATCCCTTCCGAAAAAAGAACGCGGCGATTTGGTTTTGTCGTTTCCGCCCCGCGTCGGTTTTGCGATCATGCCAGACATGAGAACACCTCCCAGCAGTGCCGCCGTCATTGCAAAGTGGATTGGCAGGCGCACCCACTCGATTGCCCTGCCGAGTTTTGGAATATGGATCCAGAGTTTCCCAACAACTTCATCTTGATTCGGATAATACGAATCCAGCCAGGAGTTGTTATCGCCCTTGAGGATGAAGCGATCCGATTCTGTCCCGACGATGCGATGGAAGACGAATTTTCCCAGTTCCTTGTTTTGATAAGCGACCGCATCGCCCACGCCGTAGCCTGATTCCGTCCGAACGAGCAAAAGGTCGCCCCGATGAAAACCCGGCTCCATGCTGTTGCCGTCCACGATCACATACGTGACCCAGCCGCCGAGTTGAGTCGGGGCAAGGAGCATCCAGCCTGCAAAAACGATCAGCAGGGAAAATGCAGTGACCAGCAGGGAAGATCGGCGGTTGAACATGTCATCAAAAACGCCGGGCCTGCTTCTGGTTTTTCCCGGCGACCTTCGTCATGGGAGATTACCTTGGGTAGGCCCGGCGCTTCTACGATCAGCACTTCACGAAAAGTCTTTGTAGTGGCGACTTCAGTCGCTTTTTGCCCGAACGACTGAAGTCGTTACTACGTTTTCGTGATTTACTGACGATGGGAACTTCAATGGGTTAGTTGCTGGCGGCGACCACGCGCAACTGATTGATGGAGGAGACGGTCAGGCCGGTGGTGTCACAGGACCAGGTGGTGCCGGAGGTGTTTGTGCAGGCGTACCAGGTGCCGGTGGTGGCCACGAGTTGAGCCTTCACCTGCACGGCGGCGGCGCCCAAATCGAAGGCGACACTGTCCAGCGTGGTGGGGTCGGTTCCATTCAGCGTGTACACGACACTGGTCACAGTGTATCCGCTGACCGCTCCTGTGCCATCGCCAGCCTTCGTGGCCGGGACGGTGTTTGCCGCGGCGAACGCATACGCGGCGACCGAGATGACGGCGATGACGATGAAGACGAACAGGATTTTGAAATTGCGTAACATGGCTTTTCTCCTTTTTTGCAGATCCGTTTCGGACGGGTCTGCGCTGGTGAAACGAAACGTACTGAAGGTTGATCAGCCATCCGAATAAAAAGCCTGGCTTTTGGGAGCCAGGCCAAAGAGACACAAAACATTTGTGATCTTCGGCGGCCTGGCGGTCGTGGGCACATTGTCTGTGACGGTAGACCCATGGCTTTGCGTCGCCGGCTTTCGCCGGGTTTGCCTTTATCGGATGTCCTCTTATGTTCGCAGTATAGCACTCAATAATTTTTGTGAAACTTACAGAATGATTGCAACAGGGATTCGCATTGCATTTATGTAATGCGGGGATCGCAAATGCGTTCAGCCAGAGTAAGCCGTTCGATCATACTTTATGACTCCCCCGTTTGCTTCCTTCGTCGCCGGGGACGGCGGCTTGAGCGATAAACTAAATTACGGCGTTACCACCACCATCACATAAATCGGATCGCCAAAGGCAATTCCATCCGGGCCGAAGGCTTGCCAGGCGCTTTCATAAGTCCCTTCAATTGCCGGGGCGGTGAAGAGGATGCGGATGGTGGCTTGCGTCCCGGCGCGGGCGGGGAAGAGAGGTTGTTCCTGCGCCGCGCTCATGGGGTCGCCGCCAATCCATTTGAGGCGGTAGGTGGAGTCCCAGTCGCAGGTGCCGCTGTTTTGGACGAGCCATTGCTTGTCTATGGTTGAGTTGGGGGTGACGGTTGTATTGTCCTCGATGGTGATGTCGGAGAGGAAGGTCAGGTTGTTTGTGCAGGGACCTTCGGTGGTGGGCGTGACTGTCTCTGTCGGGACGATGGTCACAAACGATGGGATGGGCGTGGTGGTGGCGAGGATGGGAATCGCTGTTGACGGCGGTTGTGTGGGCGGGCGAAACGGCGTCGGCGCGGTTTGAGGAGAACATGCCGCGGGGAGAAAAAAGATCGAGGCGAGAATCAGGAATCGGTTAAGAGAGATGCGGGTCTTCATCATAAAAAAGAAGGACACACGTTTCCGTGTCCCGAAAAATTGGTGGTGGGCTCGTGTAAATGACGTAGCAGCGAGATATTATCTCGCTCAACTGACATCATCATGCACACCGACCCATTACCGAAAAATTTACGCTTCTTCGGCGCCGCCGGAGTCTTCCGAGCCGCCTTCGCCGCCGATGTCGAGGGGGAGGGCAATTTCGCCGCTGAGCGCTTTCTGGCGGATGATGCCTTCGATCTCGCCCATCAACTCGAGATTGTTGCGGAGATACTCCTTGGCGTTTTCGCGGCCCTGACCGATGCGGATGTCGCCATAGGAAAAGAACGCGCCGCGCTTCTGTACGACCTCGAACTTGGTTGCCAGATCGAGGACATCGCCAGCCTTTGAGATTCCTTCGTTGAACATGATGTCGAACTCGGCAGTGCGGAACGGTGGTGCGACTTTGTTCTTGACCACTTTGACGCGGGTGCGGTTGCCGATGACTTCTTCTCCGACTTTGATGGATTGAATGCGGCGAACGTCGAGACGGATGGATGCGTAGAATTTAAGCGCCTGGCCGCCTGTGGTGGTTTCGGGGTTGCCGAACATGACGCCGATCTTTTGGCGGAGT
>JBBIUO010000062.1:0-14382 GCA_037440205.1 Chloroflexota bacterium | reverse complement strand
GAAGGCTTGTTGCGCGGGGAAATCCAGCGCGTTGACCGTGCCGAGGATGAAGGAAAACAGGTAGATGTGCCAGATTTGCACCATGCCTGTCTGGATGAGGAATGCGAGGGCGAATGCCAGGGTCATGGCGATGCTCTGCGTGGCAAGCAGGATGAAGCGGCGGTTGAAGCGGTCTGCGATCCCGCCTGCCCAGGGAGCAAGCAAAAAGAGCGGCAGGGTGTTCAACATCACCACGATGCCGAGGGCGCGTTCGGATTGGGTCAACTCCCAAACCACCCAGCTCTGCGCCGTGGACTGCATCCACGTGCCAAGCAGGGAGATGGCTTGGCCGCCGAGGTAAATTCGCAAATTGCGATTCTTAAGCGGCGAGAAACTTTTGGTGTAGGTTTGTAGAAGAGATGGGCGTTCAGTGTATTCGGTCAAGGGGGGATTCCTTTGTGCGGAGATTTATCTTGGACGGAGGGCGGGGCGGGATTCTTACAGGAGGGATTATATATTCACTTGCAAGGAGAGACCGAGAGGAGGGTGCTGTATAATGGGAAAAGCAGGTTGAGGAAGTCCCATACAAATAGCAGAGGTTACTCGACAAGGGAAACTAAGATGAGCAAAGAAGCCAAGGCTCGCATCAAAATCAATGAATTGCAAATTAAAGGAAAACAGAGGTCACCTCAGCTCGCTTTGCACGAGGAAAGATTGGGAATGTCATTGACCTTGGCAGGATGGGTGATGCTATTGTGGCCTTCGATTGCAATTTCGTTTAGGTCCTAACCAGAAAAGAGGTTTTATGCCAGTCAAGAAGTTGCCAACCACAAGCACAAAAAGGCATCTGAGCACTTCAGTGACCGTCGCTCTGATCAGCCTTTGCGGGGTTATCATCACAGCAGTATTTGGGTTGATTGGGGTTATTCTTCAGACAAGGAAGGACTCCGTGCCAACTTTAACATCAACAGAAAGTCAATTAACAACTTTCAGTGACGCCGCAACTGCCACATCAACGAACCAACCCGACTGGTCGTCTTTGTTTTATATAGGGCTTGAAGATGTATGTGTGGATAGCCTTATAGCACCTGATTATATGCTTCCACTCCTAGGAACTTCCGAGGCAAACACCAAATATACAGACGCGCTAAACAACGGCGAAACAGATACTTGGGATTTAGCTTATTATAGCGATGAGGGTAGCGGATACGGTTCTATTTTTTATATCGAGAGTAAAACTGGCAACCAAGAATGGATTCGTCTGGAAAATACTTTTGCAATAACAGTATACGCACAAACAGTTTCAGGGAATATGGCGGTCATAGAGAATCAGACAAGATGTGGGGGCGGCGACTATAGAATACCTGAAAATGACGGTTTGGTTAAACTTTCTAGCGACCTTTCCGCATACAGTCTGTTTATGAATTACCCTGAAGCAGACTACTACACTTTGCAACCCGGCGAACCTGAGACGTTTATCTTTACGCCGGATTGTGACACACCTGGCATTTACACTCTAAAAATCGATATTCAATTTACCTACAAAGGCGAAAAGAGAACTTATCCTTGGGTCAGTCCGCGTCATTTCGTCTGTCCAGAAACGTTTGACCACTGGGGAGTTACTATGTTCGGTGACATCCTGAAAGCAGGAGAGTATCAACTCGAAAATTCAAAGTATACAAAAATAAGATAGGAGACATTTTTCTTATCCCCTTAAGCAACAGATAGACCTCAGCAAATCCAATCAACATACCATCGTCGAATGCAATCATGAGTTGATTCGGGTTTATGACATGAAGTAACTTGAAAGGAACCCCCCCCATGAAAAACCTCTCCCAAAAATCGTTTCAAACCCGCGCCGTCCACGCCGGGGAGCGGGTTCCGCCCGCGGATTACACGCCCGTCGCCTCGCCCATCTGGCCTGCCTCCACCTACATCTATGAAAGCATGGACGATATGGACGCGGTCTTTGCCGGCACAAAGACCGGGTATGTGTATTCGCGCTATGCCAGTCCCACCGTGACGGCGTTCGAGACCGCCGTTGCCAGCCTGGAGGGAACCGAGTCCGCGCAGGCATACAGCAGTGGCATGGCGGCCATCCATGCGGCATTGCTGGCGGCTGGCGCACGGACAGGCGCTTCGGTCGTCGTTGCGCTCGACATTTACGGAGCCACCTTCACCTTGTTGCACAGATTGTTCAACACGCTGGGAGTCAACGTCCGCGCGGTGAATGCAACCAACCTCGAAGAAGTCGAATCCGCCATCAAGGAAGTACACCCTGTGCTGGCTTTGGTGGAAACCATCTCGAATCCATTGCTCAAGGTGGCGAACATCCCTGCCCTTGCGGAACTTGCCCATCGTCACAACGCATCCCTGCTGGTGGATAACACCTTCGCATCGCCTTATCTTTTCAATCCATCCCAGCACGGCGCCGATTACGTCATTCACAGCGTCACCAAATATCTTTCCGGTCACGGGGATGTGCTTGGTGGAGTCGTGGCAACTTCTGCTGAAAACAAGAACAAACTATATGAGTTGAACAAACTGGTCGGCGGCGTGTTGGGTCCCTTTGAAGCCTGGCTGGCGCTGCGAGGCTTGAAGACCCTTCCCTTGCGAATGCGCCAGCATTTTCACAATGCGCAACAAGTGGCGAACTGGCTGAGCAAACATCCGCGCCTTGCCAAAGTCAATTACCCCGGTTTACCCGAACATCCTCAACACGAGTTGGCGCAGCGTCTCTTTGACAGCAAAGGCTTCGGCGGTGTTCTCTCCTTTGAGATCGCGGGAGCGGATAAGGCAACCGTCTATCGCTTCATGGAATCCCTGACCGTATGCCTGCCTGCCACAACGTTGGGCGACGTGTATTCCCTCGTCCTGCATCCGGCGACTTCCTCCCATCGCAGTTTGACTCCCGAAGAACGCGCTCGCATCGGGATTCCCGATGGGCTGGTCCGGCTTTCTACCGGCATCGAAGCCACCGACGATATCCTCGCCGATCTCGATCAGGCGTTGGGTAAAATGTAATCAATCATCCGATCCTCAAAGGAGTCCCAAACCATGTCCGACATCAAATATGAAATTGTCAAAAAGATCGGGGTATTGTCCACAACCGCCAGCGGCTGGGCGAAGGAACTCAACCTCATAAGTTGGAACGACCGCGAGCCGAAATACGATCTGCGCGACTGGTCCGCAGATCACGAAAAGATGAGCAAGGGGTTGACCCTGTCCAGGGAGGAACTGCTCGCATTGAAAGAGTTGCTGAACAACATGGAAATTTGATTTCTCCACCATGTACACTTTGCACAGGAACAAATTGCGTTCTTTTAACGCCAAGACGCAAAGGCGCCAAGTGGAATTTTCCTTCCCGTCTTGGCGGCTTTGCGTTAAATCTGAAAACCGCAATTTGTGACCGTGTTCAGTATAATCGGGGACATTATGCACAGCGCTTCGCACAAACACAGTTTCGCAGGGTTACTCGCAGGGTTGGGGGCCGCTTCCATTTGGGGCGGGATGTACGTGATCAGCAAGGTGGTATTGGAAGTGATTCCGCCATTCGCGTTGCTGAGCATCCGCCTCGTCATGGGTGCGCTTGTTTTGGGAATCATCATTTATTTCCGCAAAGACAAAATCACATTCACCAAAGAACAATTCTGGAAAAGTTTTCTGGTCGGCGTGGTCGGTTACGGCATTTCGCTTGGCTTTCAATTCGTCGGCACGAAACTTTCCACGGCCTCCAACGGGTCGCTGGTCACTTCGGCTACGCCCGCCTTTGTTTTGATCTTCGCGCCGTTTCTGCTGGGCGAAAAAACCACCACGCGCCGCATCGCCGCGTTGATCGTGTCCACGCTTGGGGTGCTGGCTGTGATCGACCCGCGCAACGCGGAACTCTCCCCCACTTTATTTTGGGGCAACCTGAGTCTGCTTGCGGCGGCGCTCACCTGGGCGTTGTATTCGGTGCTGGTCCGCAAAGTGAGTCAATCCGGCGACCTGCTCATATCCAGCGCGGTGATGTTGCTGGGCGGCGTTCCATCGAGCATCGCGTTCGGCCTGTGGGAGGTCAACACGCAGGGCATTGGAACGATCACACCGGGTATCATCGGCGGGTTGCTGTTTTTGGGGATCATCTCAACAGCCATTGCCATGTTCCTGTGGAATTACGCCTTTGCGGAATTGCCTGCCGCCGTCGCATCGTTGACGTTCTTTGCCCAGCCGGTGGTTGGTACGCTTCTCGGTTGGTTTTTCCTCGCCGAAAAAATCACCCCGCTCTTTCTGTTCGGCGGGGCGTTGATCAGCGCCGGGATTTTGATCGCGACGCGGGAATAAGGGCGTAGTCAGCGCGCGAAGCGTCTAACGCTGGCGGGCGGCGATCATGCAACGGGGAGATGATGTTTGTTTCGCAGGATCAACCGTCGGTTAAGAATGAAGCGGATGCAGTTTGAGAAGAGGCTGCATCCGCTTTGGATATTTTTATGAGGGAGAGATTGCTTCGGGCGATCCTTCGACTGCGCTACGCTCCGCTCAGGACGCGCGCTCGCAATGACATTGAATTATTTTTTCACATTGCTTTCAGCAAGTTTGCGCACGAGGCTGATGGAAGCGTCACTGCCGACGGTGTGGAGCAAAGCCATGTTGGGCGGGCGTTGCGCGCCGACGGGGTAGCCGCACACAAGCACCACCTGCTGACCCGATTGAATGCCGGAGGTCAACAGGACGGCATCCACCTCTGCAAGCATGTCGTCCATTGTATTGGCAAACTTGATAAGATGCGGCTGAACGCCCCACAAGAACGCGAGTTGGTTGAAGGTTTCGTATTCCGGCGTAAATGCAAGGATGCGCTTCGACGGGCGGCCTTTGGACATGAGCCACGCGGAACGGCCCTGCATGGTGAAGACAGAGATTGCGCTGACTTCGGGATCGGTTGCCAACGCTTTTGCCGCGCGCGCCATGGACGCCGCATCGCTCTCGCCGAGGCCTGCCCTGCCGTCCTGACGGCTTCCCCACTCTGTAAAATGTGACTCGGCTTCGCGGACGATGCGCGACATCATGGAGACCGCTTCGGCCGGGTATTCACCCGATGCGGTTTCGGCGGAAAGCATCACGGCATCGGTGCCATCGAAGATTGCATTCGCCACGTCGGAGGCTTCGGCGCGTGTGGGAAGCGGATTCTGAATCATGGATTCGAGCATCTGCGTGGCGGTGATGACGAGTTTTGCGCGCGCGTTCGCCGAACGGATGATGTGCTTTTGCAACGACGGCACGCGCTCGGGCGGCAATTCCACGCCGAGATCGCCGCGGGCAACCATCACGCCGTCTACAATATCGAGGATGGCATCCAGTTCATGCAGGGCTTCGGGCTTTTCGAGTTTGGCGATGAGAAGCGGCATGACCCGCTTCCCTTTGGAGGATTCGTTCATCGCGGCGCGGACTGCTTTTACATCGTCGGCGCTTCGTACAAAGGAGATGGCAACCGCATCCACGCCCTGTGAGATGCCAAAGGCAAGGTCGGCTTTGTCTTTTTCGGTGAAGCCTGCAATGCGGAGTTTGATGCCGGGCAGGTTGATGCCTTTGTGGGAGGATAACGCACCGCCCACAAGCACCTTTGCGTGAACAATGCGCCCTTTGGCCGAAACCACTTCGAGCGCGAGGCGTCCATCGTCGAGCAGGAGGCGGTCGCCGGTGTGGACTGAATCGAAAAGCTCGCGGAAGTCAACAGGGATGAGTTGCTCATCTGTTTGCGGCGCTTTGTCCTGGGTGGCGTACAAACAAACCTCTTCACCCACGGAAAGTTGAATCGGCACGGACAGTTTGCCGACTCGAATTTTGGGGCCCTGCAAATCCTGTAAAATGCCGATTGGGAGTTCCAGTCTTTTTGAAACCGCGCGGATGGATGCCACCCGTTTTTGATGCTGTTCGTGTGTGCCGTGCGAAAAATTCAGGCGGGCGACGTTCATGCCGGCCTTCATCAGTTTTTCGAGCGCCTGCTCCGAATCGGAGGCAGGGCCGATGGTTGCGACGATCTTTGCTCTTCTCATTTGTATGTATTGCGTCCTTCTATAAAAGAAAATTATGACTTCCGAAACAAGACCCTAAGAAACCCTAAAGGTTTTTGCCGTCACCCAGGTTCTCGTTTTGCAAAAAACCTGCGTCATGGCGACGTTTTCGTTGGCAAAGGAAACCTTTAGGGTTTTGTTATAGTTCTTAAACAGCCTCTAAAGTCTCTGCTTTTGGGAAGTAACACTCTGAAACGGCATAAAGATGCGCAGTATAACAGGTGAAATTTCAATCCCGCTTTCCATGAATATGGCTGGCGGCGGCTATCATAGTACAAAAGCGGATGCTGTCAAGGCGGATGGATTATCGTTTTGTTAATTGGGACCTTCCGTTTCTGACGGGAAAACTCCCACCACAAAGTGTCACAAAGGTACACAAAGGATGTTTTCAGGCTTTTTCCCTCACCGCATGATTTGCTTGGCAAATCACGCGCGGCGCAAGTGTCGTGGCACTTTGTCTCCTTTGTGGTTAAGAAAAAGATTCCCGTCAAAAACAGTAGAACCGTTAATTGAAAATGCCGCAAGGCGGAAGCCCTGCGGCATGATTCGTTCAACGCTGAAATATTTACACGTAATGCAATTCCTTCGCCTGCCTTGTCAATTCTTCGCGGAACTGCGGATGCGCCACATTGATCAATGCCTGCGCGCGCTGGCGGATGGTCCTGCCGTATAAATCGGCCACGCCATATTCGGTCACCACAAAACGGACGTGATTGCGGCTGGTGACAACGCCCGCGCCATGCTTGAGCATGGAGGTGATCTTGCTCAACTTTGTGCCGTCTCTTAATTCGGCCACGCTCGGCAACGCAATGATCGGCACGCCGCCCTTCGAGCGCGATGCGCCGTAGACGAAATCCAACTGGCCGCCCACGCCGCTATAGAGTTTGGGGCCGATGCTGTCGGCGCAGACCTGCCCGGTGAGGTCCACTTCGATGGCGGAGTTGACGGCCACCATGCGGTCGTTTTGGGCGATCACAAACGGGTCGTTCACATATTCCGTCGGGTGCATTTCCACCATCGGGTTATCGTTGACCCAGTTATACAGTCTCTGCGTGCCGAGGATGAATCCTGCAACGATCTTGCCGGGGTGCAGGGACTTGCGGGCATTTGTCAAGACACCTGCATTCACAAGGTCAATGACGCCGTCAGAGAACAATTCAGTGTGAATGCCCAAATCCTTTTTATCGAACAGGAATTTCAGCACGGCATCGGGGATCGAGCCAATGCCCATCTGCATGGTCGCACCATCGGGGATCAGCGAAGCCACATGACCGGCGATCTTTTGCACAATCTCCATGTCGCCTTCCGCCGTCATTTTATGTTCGGGGATCGGGTAGTTGACCGGCACGATGTGGGTCAGGCGGCTGACGTGAATGAACGCATCGCCCAGCGTACGGGGCATCTGCTCGTTGACTTCGGCGATGATGATCTTCGCCGATTCCGCCGCGGATTTGGTGAGTCCCACCTCCACACCCAGACTGCAAAATCCGTGCTCGTCCGGCGTGGAAACATGGATGATGGCAACGTCCAGCGGCAGGATTCCGCGCTTGAATAACAACGGAAATTCAGAGAGCAGGACGGGCGTAAAATCGGCGCGGCCTTCCTGCACCGCCTTGCGGATGTTCGCACTGATGAACATGGAGTTCACGCGCAGGTGACCGTCCATCTCCGGGTTGACATAATCCGCCGGCCCCACGGTCAGCGCCTGGCAGATTTCCACATCGGTCAGGCTGGGGGCATATTCCACCAGTGCCGCCAGGCATTTTTGGGGAACGGAAACATTCCCGGTAAGAAACACCCGCTGGCCGGATTTGATGACCCGAACTGCTTCCTGTGCGGTGGCGACGCGCGATTGATAAATGCTCGTTGCGGCCATCTCATCCTTCCTTTGCGTTCAGGCGCACAAGGTTGAGGAGTTTGCCGTTGTGCGTATTGATCGCGGGTTCAATGGACGGATTATCCAGGATCGCGTCGCCGCCGAGCGCGGCAATTTCCGTGATGTACGGCATGGCCGAATTTACAAAGGCATGAGTGGCGGTGCGCGCCACAGCGCCCGGCATATTCGGCACACAATAATGCAGGATGCCTTCCTCGATGTATACCGGGTGTTCGTGTGTGGTCGGGCGGGAGGTTTCCACACAACCGCCCTCGTCAATGCTGACGTCCATGATGACAGAACGGGGTTTCATCGAACGAACCATTTCGCGTGTGACCAGAATCGGCGTGCGCTGACCGGGGGCCAGCACCGCGCCGACAACCACGTCCGCATACATGACCGAGCGTTCGATATTCCGCTTCGTGGACATCTTCGTGACGATATTCGGGAAGCGATCCCAAATGCGCTGGAGCGCGGCGAGGTTATGGTCAATCACCGTCACGTGCGCGCCCATGCCCAGGAACATCTGTGTGGCATACGTGCCAACCACTCCCGCGCCGATGATGACCGCCTCGGCAGGCGGGACGCCCGGCACACCGCCCATCAAAATGCCCTTGCCGCCCCAATTGTTTTGAAGCAGGCGCGCCGCGATCTGTGCCGCCATCGCGCCGCCGATCTGGCTGAACGGGCGCAATACCGGAAGCGAACCATCCGGCGCCTGAATCTGTTCATAGGCAATCGAGGTGATCTTCTTTTCGAGCAGGATGTCAATCTTATCCTGCTGGGTCGAAGCGAGGTGCAAGAACCCGGCCAAAATGGAACCGGGACGAAGCCAGTTCAACTCCTCCTGCATGGGGCGCGCAACTTTCAGCAACAAATCAGCGCGGCCAAAGACTTCCTCAGCAGAATAGGCGAGACGCGCGCCGGCTTTTTCATAATCCGAGTCGCTAAAGCCGGCCATTACGCCCGCTTCATGCTCGACGAAAATCTGGTGCCCGTTCTGGGAGAGAATCTCCACCCCGGCAGGGGAAAGGCCCACACGGTATTCAAAGGGTCTGCTTTCTTTTGGTATTCCAATGTACATCATGACTCCTGCTTCACTTGTGTACGTGTCTACTTGTATACATGTAAACACGTACACAGGTACACACATCCCACCTTGTACTTAAACCATATTCAACACTTCCCTGATCGAAGGAAGCGCCCAATCTATGGTTTCCCTGTCAATCACCAGCGGCGGGGCAAAACGAATGACATTGTCGTGCGTCTCTTTTGCAAGAATGCCTTTCTTCTGCAATGCCTCGCAAAAACGACGCGCGCCTTTTGCCTCGGGTTTGAGTTCCACGCCGATCAACAATCCGCGTCCGCGCACCTCTTTGACATGCGGACTGGGAATCTCGCTCAACTGCTCGACGAAATATTCGCCCAACTGATGGGAACGTTCCGCAAGTTTTTCTTCGCGGATCACTCGCAGCGCGGCGCGGGATACTGCCGCCGCAAGAGGGTTGCCGCCGAAAGTGGACCCATGTTCGCCGGGTTGGAACAAACCGAGGATGGGTTTATCTGCCAGCACCGCCGAAACAGGATAAAAGCCTCCCGCCAGAGCCTTGCCGATGATCACTACGTCGGGGCGGACATTTTCATGGTGTGAAGCGAACAGTTTCCCCGTCCGGCCAAGACCCGTTTGAATTTCATCCGCCATGAATAAAACATGATTCCTCTTGCAAATCTCCGCAACCTTCTTCAAATATCCAGCAGGCGGAATGATGACGCCCGCCTCACCCTGGATCGGTTCCAGCAAAACAGCGGCGGTGTTCGGCGTGATGGCCTTCTCAATCGCATCCGCATCGCCGTATTTGACCGTGACAAAGCCCGGCGTGAACGGACCAAAATCGTCGCGGTAGGACGGCTCGGTGGAAAACGAAACGACAGTGACCGTGCGTCCGTGAAAATTACCGGAAGCGACGATGATCTCCGCCTGGTGGCGCGGAACCTTCTTGACCTGATACGCCCATTTGCGCGCGAGTTTCACCGCTGTTTCAACCGCTTCGGCTCCCGAATTCATCGGCAGGGACATTTCATAGCCAGTCATCTCGGAGAGTTCCTTGTAGAGAAGCGGCAACTGGTCATTGCGAAAAGCGCGGGAGGTGAGCGAAACACGTTTGGCCTGATCGAGCAATGCCTTCAAGATTTCAGGATGAACATGCCCCTGATTGACCGCCGAATATGCGCTCAAACAATCGAGATATTTCCTTCCATCCACATCGTAAACCCACACCCCTTCCGCCTTTTCGATGACCACATCGAGCGGATGGTAATTGTGCGCGCCGTATTGTTCTTCCAACTTGATAAAGTCTTGTGTATTCATTTGAGTCCTGGGTAATTAGAGAATAGAGATTGGAGATTAGTTGAAGAGAGTAGACGACCAGTTTCCAGTCATCTACTCTCTATTCATCTTATGCCACATCGAACAAGCGCGCCAAAATCGCCTTTTGCGCGTGCAGGCGGTTGTGAGCCTGCGGGAAGATGACCGAGTGTTTGCCATCGGCTACTTCGTCGGTCAATTCATGGTTGCGATGTGCGGGCAGGCAGTGCATCACGATCACGTCCTTATCCGCTTCGCCGACCAGTTTTGCATTGACCTGATACGGCGGGAAGATCTGCTCGCGTTTGGCGGTCTCCTCCTCCTGCCCCATCGAAGTCCAGGTATCGGTGTAGATTACATGCGCGCCTTTGACCGCCTCGTGCGGGTCGCGCAAGAAAGTCAATTTGCTTTTTGTCTTCTTCACGATCTTTTGGGCAACTTCAATCGCCTTCGAGTTCACATCATAACCTTCGGGGGTCGCCACTGTAAAATTCCAGCCGAGCAGGGCCGAAACGTGCATGAGCGAGGTGGTCACGTTGTTGCCGTCGCCCACGTAACACACATTCAAACCTCTGGATTTTTTGCCGAAATTTTCCTGAATGGTCAGCGCATCGGCCATGCCCTGACACGGATGGTTGTAATCGCTCAAGCCGTTTACCACAGGAATCTCGGACCACGTCGCAAGTTCCAGCACGTGCTCGTGATCGAACACACGCGCCATCAAACCATGCACGTAGCCCGAAAGCACGCGCGCCACATCGGCAATGGATTCGCGTTTGCCCAGCCCGATCTCGTTCGGGGAAAGATACAGCGCGTCGCCGCCGCAGTGACGCATTGCCATGTCGAATGAAACACGTGTGCGCAGGCTCGGCTTCTGGAAGATCATTCCCAGCACTCTGCCTTTGAAAATGGGTCTGTTTCCCTTTTTGAAATATTCCTTCTTCAGCATTACTGCCAGGTCGAGCAGGTCCTGAATTTCCTCGGATGAATAATCAGAGATTGCCAGAAAATCCTTCATGTTTACTCCTTGTTGTGAAAGTATATCTTTATCGTCGAATTCTGCCACGTTTCAAGCATCATGGATTATGCGTGACATTTTGCTAAAAAATTGCAGGACAAATTGAAATTTGTCCTACGGCTGACTGCGCACCTTTTTCCAATACCGCATCAGCCCGTCGGCGCTCATGCCGAGGGGGTTGGCAAGATCGTAGGCGCGAACCGCGTCCTCGTTCAACCCTTTTGCATCGCTTTGCTCCTGCATCCACGCCGTGAATTTTTCGCGCAGCATTTCCACAGGCGGGTCGGCGGCCATCACGCCTTCGAGCCATTTCTCCGTTTCATCGAGGGTCTTTTGCAATTCGTTCAATTGCCAGTCGGCGTCGTCGAAGATTCCAAAATGCGTCGGCGCGATGCGGGAAAACTTCAACGAGCGTAACCGCTTGAGGCTTTCTCGCCATCTTCCAAAATGCAATTCGGGCGGGGGCATCGGCGCACGCAGATATGGAAAGCCCGGAATCCGCACTCCGCCCACGTCGCCGCTGAAGCATAAATCTTCGAACAGATAGGCATAATGATGCTCCGCATGTCCCGGCGTGTTGACGGGAAGGAAACGCAGATTGCCGATGACGATCTCTTCCGCATCTTTCGGGACGGTGAGCTGATTCTGTTCAACAGGCAGGAACTCACCCCAGAGAGTTTCCATCCTATCCCCGTAAATGCGAGAGGCGCTGGCAAGGAGTTTTTCAGGGTTGAGCAAATGCGGCGCGCCGACCGGGTGAACAAAAATTTGCGCGCCCTGACGGGAAAGCCATCCTGCCGCGCCGGCATGATCCAGGTGAATATGCGTGAGCAGGACGTGGGTAATGTCGCGGGGAGATAAACCTTCTTTCGCCAGACCAGTTTTCAGCGCGGAAAGAGTCGAGCCGGGTCCGCTTTCGATCAACACCGCGGCAGCGCCATCCCGAATCAAATAAGACGCAATTGCCTGCGTCTTATTTTGAAAATTCAAATCAATTGTGGTAATACGGGCGTTTGCCATGTGCGAAAATCCTGTGGAATGAAATCGGAGGAAAATTCGGAAAGTGTTTCGGAAAGATTGGCGTCGCAGGCCACCACGCAAACGGGGACGCGCCGCTCGCGCAACGCACGGACAAGGCCTTCGGCGCCGCCGCGCCTGCCGCCAAAAGATTCGACATCGAGCAGAATCACAACAGGACGGAGAAAGCGGCGTTGAAGGTCATCCACCGCGATCAGGAGATCGGGGCGCGTCGTGGGCGTGATGAGGACGGCGCTCGAACCCTGCGGCATCTGCGAAGATTGCGCCGAGACAAGCGCGGCAAGGGAAAGTTTTCCATTGGCCTCGACGAACGCAAGCGTTTCCAGAATCTTTCCCTCCTGACGTTTGCTTCGATCTGCGGGGTGAATGGTGAATGCGTGACCCGCGCTGGCAAACCCAACCGCGCGACGGCGCTCGATAAAATAATGCGTGAGCGATGCCGCGATGGTGATGGAGTATTCCAGCGTGGAAGGCGGCAGTTGAAACTTCGGGCGTTTTCCAAACATCATCGCCTCGACCGACATTTCATCGAGTTGATACGGCTTCTCGAGATGAACGTCCCGCTGCAAATCGAGAAACAACCAGATTTCGGCCTGCGGGTCCTGCTCGAACTCCTTCACCATCAACTGATTCCTGCGAATGCTGGTGGGCCAGTGGATGCGCTTCATCGCGTCGCCATGCACATACTCGCGGACGCCCGCCGCGTGGGGTGTGATATCCGGTGATTTGCGGCGAATGACCTGTCCGCCGGGGAGGAGGCCGGGCGGAAACAAAAAGGATTTGATCTCGAAAATCATGGGGAGAACGACGAGCGTTTGCGAAGCCGCAATCTCTTTGCTGAAACGGAACAAGCCGAACGGGTCGCCGGTGGAAATGCGCGTGGGACCAAGCGGGAAACCGCCGCGCCGGGTGAGCCAGGTGCGGGCAAGGTGAGTCCGTTTTTGGCGGCCAATAACGAAGGTGAATAATCGGGAACCAGATACAAAGGGAATCGGCGATTGATTATGCACTTCGATCCACGGAGCAACGATGCGGCTGTTGTTTGCCACCTCGAAATGTTCCTCGAAAATATCCCCCACGTTTGCACGTTGCACGCGGGCGAATCGCTGTAAATCCATGCCGTTCGCCGCCCAGCGGGACCATATCCAGCTCCCCGCTCCCAACAATACACTCAAGTAGATGAAACGCGAATAGATGGCGGCCCCGGTGATCAATACCCCCACCGTGCCGGTGATCAGCAGAAGGGCGAGGAGAATCCGCCCGGCTCTCATCTGGCTTTCTTCCGCACCGGTTCCGAGGAAAATTCCCCGCCTGGGACTGTGGTGGCCTGAACCACCTCCTGCACAATGCGATCCGAACTCAGGTCGCGCAAACGAGCCGCCGGGCTGACAATGATGCGATGCGCCAGCACCGGCACGGCAAGCGCCTGAACATCATCGGGCAGAACATAATCCCTGCCCATCATGGCGGCGCGGGCACGACCGGCGCGGGCGAGGGCAAGGCTTCCACGCGGACTTGCGCCGAGGTACACATCGGCGCTCTGGCGGGTGCGGGTGGTCAATTCAACGATGTAACTTTTGACTGCAGGGGAAACGTAAATATGTTTGACATCCTCGATGGCCTGCAAAATCTCTTTTGTTTTCACGACAGATTTCAAAGTCTCGATTGGATGACGAATCTGCTGGTCGCTCAACACGCGAAGTTCGTCAGACATGGATGGATAGCCCAATCGCAAGCGAAGGAGAAAACGATCCAACTGGGCTTCGGGAAGCGGGAACGTGCCTTCGTATTCAATCGGGTTCTGCGTCGCCAGCACCATGAACGGCTCGGGCAAAGTATGGGTCACGCCATCTACGGTGACCTGTCGCTCCTCCATCGCTTCGAGCAGGGCGGCTTGTGTCTTGGGTGTGGCGCGGTTGATTTCATCCGCAAGAATGATCTGCCCGATGATGGGACCGGGGCGAAATTCAAATCTATTCTTCTGCTGGTTGTAAATGGAGACGCCGGTCACATCGCTTGGGAGCATGTCGGGGGTAAACTGGATGCGGTTGAACAC
>JBBIUO010000061.1:0-14521 GCA_037440205.1 Chloroflexota bacterium | reverse complement strand
GCGGCGAATACACCCAGCCTTTATCATACGGCGCGCCGATGAATTCGATCTGCACCCAATCCCCTCCCGCCGACCTGCCCAACGCCGGGGCAGTGGCTCCCCGCGGTAAGGTTCCGACGACAGGATACACGGAAGAACTTGGTCCCATGCGAACATTGATCTGGGGTTCCTCGGTGATCACGGTGATGTACATGCCCGTTGACGATGCCGCGGTGGGAGTCACTGTCGGCTGCTGGGCCAGCACAACGGTCAAGGATGAAGCGAAAAAAAATGCCCACAAGAGCATCAGGGCTATGGAGATGGTCAGGAAGATGAATTGAAACCGGATTTTTGTCATTTCGTAGGTAACTCTTAAGGAGAATCGCAAAGGCGATTATAATCTACTTCATGGAACGTCGAATTTTTCACGGAAAGATCAAGCCTGTGGATGTGGCGCAGGCATTGCTTGGCGAATTCAATCAGGGCAATTTGCAGGCGCAATCTCTTGGGCAAAGCGACAAGATGATCGTCCAGGTTGGCACGCATCCGGGGGCGATGTCCGGTGGGCAGACTGCGATGACCGTCACCATACAAAAGGTGGAAGACGGCATCATGGTTGAACTGGGCCAGCAGGCGTGGCTTGGAGTGGCGGCCAGTTTGGGGATGAGCGCATTGGCGGCATTGAGAAATCCATTCAACTTGCTTGGGCGGCTGGATGATATTGCCCAGGATATAGAGAACCTGCAACTTGGCGAGCGAATCTGGCGGGTCATAGACCAATCTGCCCGTTCAGCGGGAGCCTCCACCGAATTATCGGATCGGCTGAAGAGGCTGACGTGCGAATATTGCGGCACAGCCAACCCAGTTGGCGAGCCTGCCTGTCTGGCTTGCGGCGCGCCGCTTGGAAAGTCACAGCCGCGCACCTGCCGTCATTGCGGGTACGTTGCCCAACCCGGCGACACAACATGTGATAATTGCGGGCAGATGCTCTAGCATATTTTATTTATCGAGAAAAGATGAACCTGAAAGAACTTGAGTCCCGCCTGCAATCCATCATTGAAGTGGATTTGTTGAAAATTCTTCCCGGCAGAAAAGTGGAGGATGTGGTTGTGCAAAAACTGGCAGCGGCAATCCAACTGAACACCACAACCAAAGACGGCCTGCCGGTTGCGCCGAATGTGTACACGCTGATCGTTCATCCCGGCGAAGAGGCAAAGTGGCGGGACCAGCAATTACTTACAATCTTATTGCATTCCATCACCGCAGTTGCCCAGGAAGCGGGTTTAAGGATTACAATATCTCCGACCATCACGATTTCCACGGACGAGAAATTATCACCAAACGATGCCGAGGTTGTGGCATCTCACCGGATTGAACCTATGGCAGATACAAATGCAACCCCTCTGGATACCGGCAGTCTCGAGGACGGCAATAAAATCCCCGAAAACGCCTTTTTGATCGTGGAGGGGGTAAAGGTATTCCCGCTTAAACTCCCCGTCATCAACATCGGACGAAGGCTGGATAACCAACTGATCATTGATGATCCCCGGGTTTCACGAAACCACGCCCAATTGCGGGCGATCAAAGGGAGGTTCGTTGTGTTCGATTTGAATTCGACCGGCGGGACCTTCGTGAACGGGCAACGCGCCAGCCAGGTGGTGCTTTACCCCGGCGATGTCATTTCGCTGGCCGGTGTGGCGCTGATTTTCGGGCAGGATAATCCCCCGCCCCGGCCGGATACGAAGGACACGACTCCGTTCCCGAATGCCGCGGCCGAAAGACCCACTGCATTACTAAAAGAACGTGACACAGCGAAACTAAAGAAGAGATGAGCGCTCCGATCATATTGGCTTTGCGCCTTATGATGGCCCTTGCCCTGTATGCGTTTCTGGGCTGGGCGCTTTTTATATTATGGCGGGACGTTCAAAAGCAGGGAATATCACTTGCAAACCGGCGGGTACCAAGAATCAGCATCTGGATCCGTCAGGGACGCAGATCACCCATCGTTAAAAACTTCACCCAGCCCGAGGTCACGCTTGGACGCGACCCCGGGTGTGACATCCCGCTCAAAGACGATGCCGTATCCACCCGCCACGCGCAATTGACCTATCATCACGGTCAATGGTGGCTGGATGACCTTGCCTCCACAAACGGTACGACCCTGAACAACATCATGGTGACCATGCCCACCGTGCTGACCTCCGGCGATGAAATTCAGTGCGGCGGCACGCGCATGACCGTAAACCTTTCGACAGACGCCCTCGTATCCCCCACACAAAGATTGGAGAAACGGAAATGACGAAGAAGGTATCCATTGCGATCATCGGCGGTTCCGGTTTGTATCACATGGCCGGCCTGCAAGACGCGAAGGAACACAACATTGACACCCCATTTGGGAAACCAAGCGCGCCCGTCGTCCTCGGCACGCTCGAAGGAATGCGCGCGGCCTTCCTGGCGCGGCATGGAATCGGCCATCACATCACGCCAACCGAAGTGCCGTACCGGGCGAACATCTACGCATTGAAATCGCTCGGCGTGGAGCGCATCATCAGCATCAGCGCCTGCGGCTCATTGAGGGAGGATTACGCGCCCGGAGATATTGTCATCCCCGATAATATTTACGATCACACCCATAACCGTGTCCGCTCGTTCTTCGGCGAGGGACTGGTGGCTCATATCGGCGTTGCGGACCCATTCTGCCACGATCTCTCAGGTCAACTCGAAGCGGCTGTGCGCGCGACCGGTGCAACCACACATCGCGGAGGCACGTTCATCACCATCGAAGGTCCGCGTTTTTCCACGAAGGCCGAATCGAACGCGTACCGCGCATGGGGCATGTCCATCATCGGCATGACCGCCTCCCCGGAGGCATTCCTCGCGCGCGAAGCAGAGTTATGCTATGCCACCATGGCGCACGTCACAGATTACGATGTCTGGCACGAAAGCGAAGCGCCCGTCACCGTTGAAATGGTCATTCAAACGCTGAATCGAAACACGCAAAAAGCGCAGGAGGCCATTCACAATCTTGTGCGCGGATTGAAAACAGAACGCGACTGCAAATGCGGACAGGCGCTTGCCACCGCGCTCATCACAGACCCCAAAGTCATCCCCGCCGGCACGCGCCAAAAACTCGATCTGCTGGTTGGAAAATATCTCTAACCAGCGTTACGCAGTACCGCAAGATTTATCTTGCAATTCCAAGCGCAAGATGAATCTTGCAGTACACATCACAACGACCTTTTCCCTAAATCATGTATGACGTAATCCAAACCCGCCTGTTGCGTTGGGCGGGAGTCTTTCTCCTCATTCAATCCGCAATCCTCACCCTCGCGCCCGCCATCCGCGAACGCACGTGGAGCGTGGATTACAGGTTTTCGCATTGGATTGGATTATTCGCATGGGCCGCGTTCATCACCCTCGCGCACCGCGCAACCGTTAAATACCTGCCCGAACGCGATCCCTACCTGCTTCCGGCGGCCGCCCTGCTCAGCGGATGGGGACTGCTCACCATCTGGCGGCTGGATGAATCCTTCGGCATTCGTCAAACCATCTGGCTTGGCATCAGCGTGCTTGTTTTCATCCTGGCGCTGCGCGTCCCGCAAAATCTGTTTTTCCTCCGTCGTTATAAATATGTCTTGTTGGGCAGTGGCCTGCTCATCACCGCGTTGACCCTGCTTTTCGGCACAAACCCGCTTGGGAACGGTCCGCGCCTATGGCTTGGATGTTGCGGCGTTTATTTCCAACCATCCGAGCCACTCAAACTATTGCTGGTCGTTTATCTTTCCGCATACCTCGCCGACCGCGTCAGCATTCGATCATCCTCCGTATCCCTGCTTGTGCCAACCCTCGCGTTGACAGGACTGGCGCTTTTGCTCTTGCTCGTCCAACGCGATCTCGGCACAGCCTCCATTTTCGTCTGCATCTTCACCGTCATCATTTTTCTTGCCACAGGAAAGAGGCGCATTTTATTTGGCGCGGTTTTCTTCCTGGCCGTTGCCCTGGTTGGCGGATATTTTTTCATTGACGTCATTCGTATCCGCGTGGAAGGCTGGCTCGATCCATGGGCTGACCCTTCGGGGCAATCGTTCCAAATCGTGCAGTCGCTTCTCGCCATTGCAAACGGCGGCACCATTGGGCGCGGACTTGGATTGGGAAGTCCGCTTCTCGTGCCGGTGGCGATTTCCGATTTTATTTATGCGGCGATGGCGGAAGAAACGGGTCTTGCCGGGACCGTTGGCCTGCTCGCCACAATCTGGCTGATTCTTGCCCGGGGTTTGATCTCCTCCCTCCGCGCGGCAGATAGATTTCGCCGTTACCTCTCCGCCGGTGTGGTGACGTATCTCGGCATTCAAAGTCTGCTCATCATCGGCGGCAACTTGAGGCTGGTGCCGCTCACCGGCGTGACATTGCCATTCGTTTCCTACGGCGGCTCATCCCTGCTGACTTCATTCATCGCCCTGATCATTTTGCTCATCACCAGCAACCTTGAAGACAACGAACCCGCCGCCTTGCAGGATCCAAAACCCCATATTTTCCTTGCCGGTATGCTCGCCCTCGGACTCGCCGCCACCGCCCTTGCAACTGCATGGTGGGCCGTCGTCCGTGCGCCAGACCTGCTCAACCGCACCGATAATCCGCGCCGCGCCATTGCAGACCGCTACGTTCCCCGCGGCGAGTTGGTGGATAGAAACAATCAACCCATCAACACCACCGAAGGCGAAAGCGGATCATACAAGCGGGTTTACCTTTACCCCGAACTTGCTCCCATCACAGGTTACACACACCCAATCTATGGGCAGGCAGGACTGGAGGCTTCACTCGATGATTACCTGCGCGGCTTGCAGGGAAACCCGGCCAGCCTCATCTGGTGGGACCGCCTGATTTACGGAACGCCGCCGCCTGGATTGGATGTGCGCCTGAGTTTAAGCCTCGACCTGCAAACCAAAGCCGATCAACTTTTAGGCGGGCACGTAGGCGCGGTCATTTTGATGAACGCGGAAACAGGCGAAATCCTTGCGATGGCATCCCACCCAACGTATGACCCGAACAAACTGGACGAAATCGGCGAATCGCTTTTACAGGCAGAAGAATCTGCCCCGCTGGTGAACCGCGCAACACAGGGCCTCTATCCAATTGGCACGGCAATGCTTCCGTTGATCCGCGCGAATTTTGGGGATGCCCAGCCGACCGACGATCAACGAAAGGCATTTTACAAAACACTTGGGCTGTATCGGGCGCCTCAAATCGACATGCCGGTTGCGTTCGATGCGGAGAATCCCCCGGCGCAGGAGTTACGCGCCAGCCCATTGCAGATCGGCCTTGCCGCGTCGGCGTTGAGCAATCATGGAATCGTGCCCACTCCCAGCATCGCAATGGCAGTCAACACAACGGAGCAGGGATGGGTGGTATTGTCGTCGGTTGAGCATCACTCCATTGAGGCGATGCAGGCCAAGGCGTCGGATGAAGCGGCTCTTTCCTTCATCCTCGAAGGCAAACCGTTTTGGAGTCACATCGGGCAGGCAAGCGGAAAAAATGACACCGTCGTTACGTGGTTCCTTGGCGGGACCCTGCCGAGTTGGAACGGTGCGCCGCTGGCTGTGGTGGTGACGCTGGAGGAAAACAACACGTTTCTCGCCAAATATATCGGCGAAAATCTGCTCGATGCAGCGACGAGCAGATGAGTGAACTGGTGACTTTCATCATGGAATTTTGAGTACGCAGGTTCGTTGACCTGTGTTTTTCTTTGGCGTATACTACATTCAGGATTTTGAATATAGATGCGCCCTCCAAATATGAATGCCTACGAAACCCAAAGCGAATTTCTAAAAGCCATTGCCCACCCCACGCGGCTCGTCATCCTTGAGATATTGCGGGGTGGCGAGCAATGTGTCTGCCACATGGAGGCGATGCTGAATTTAAGGCAGGCATATATTTCCCAGCAGTTGATGGTCTTGAAACAGGCGGGGCTCGTTGAGCCGCGCCGTGATGGATTGAATTTGTACTATCGCGTGGTAAAGCCTGAAATCTTTGCCGTGCTGGATTCGCTGGGTTCCGTGACAGGCGTGAAGCCAGAATTGCCAGAGCATAAACACAAGAACGTGGAATGCCCCTGCCCGAAGTGCAACGCCAAAACAGACAAGGCTTTTGTGAAAATCGAAGAGTTATCAACAGGAAACCAGAGATGACCACCCTCTCGACCAACCCCCAATCTCATTCCACCAAACAAACCATGCTGATCGCCACGAGTCTTGCCGCCGCATGGATCGCCGCATACAACCTGATCCAGCCGCTTGCAAACTGGATCGCCTACACCGCGCTAGGACTCTCGCAAGATTCCCGCTTTGGCGAATCGCTTGCATTCTTTCTGTATGACGTTCCCAAAATCCTGCTGCTGCTTTCGGGGATGATCTTCATCATCTCCATCGTTCGATCATTCTTCAGCGCCGAACGGACTCGGTCGCTTTTGGGCGGAAAACGCGAAGGCGTTGGAAACATCCTCGCGGCCATGCTGGGAATCGTCACACCGTTTTGTTCGTGTTCGGCGGTCCCATTATTTATCGGGTTTGTCGAAGCAGGCATTCCGCTCGGCGTTACGTTTTCCTTTCTCATCGCCGCGCCGACCATCAACGAAGTTGCCATCGTGATGCTGCTTGGCATGTTCGGCTGGAGAGTGGCCGGGCTTTACATCCTTTCGGGACTCTCCATCGCCATCATTGCCGGGTTGATCATGGGCAGGCTCAAAATGGAAAAATATGTGGCGGACTTTGTATGGAAGGTTCATCGCACGGTCAATGTGACCGAAGAAAAACCGACATGGAACGCCCGCATCACGCAGGCGGGAATTTCCGTGAAGGAAATTGTCGGGAAGGTGTGGCTCTACGTCGTCATCGGAATCGCCATCGGCGCGGGAATTCACGGGTACATGCCCGAGGCGGCGCTCGTGCAAATCATGGGCAGGCAGGCCTGGTGGTCTGTGCCTGCGGCGGTGCTATTGGGCATCCCGCTTTATTCCAACGCGGCAGGCATGATTCCCATCGTCAGCGCATTGCTCGAAAAAGGCGCATCACTCGGAACCGCGCTGGCATTCATGATGTCGGTCATCGGGCTGAGTCTGCCTGAGGCGGTCATTTTGCGCCGCGTCTTGAAAATGCCTTTGCTCGTCACGTTCTTCAGCGTGATCGCCATCGCCATCATGCTGACAGGATTTCTATTCAACTGGATTCTCTAGGAGGACGAATGCTCACGATCAAAGTACTTGGTTCAGGATGTGAAAACTGCAAGAAGCTGGAGGAGGCGGCACGACAGGCCGTTGCCGATATGCGCGTGGAAGCGGAAGTGATCAAGGTAACAGATTACGCCGAAATGATGACGTACCCGCTTCTTTCGACCCCGGGGCTGGTCGTCAACGAGAAGCTGGTTGCTTCGGGACGGATTCCCACCGAGGCTGAAATAATGACGTGGCTTGCGAACGCACTGGAAGCCGCGTAAATGACCTTATGTTGATCGAAAAGTACGATCTTGAGGTCTTCACCCCACCCTGCGACCCGGGAGCGGAACGCTACGCGGCGCGTGCCCGTCTGATTATAGATATCTCCGAAGTATTGCCATATCTCAACACGACCTTACGCGGCGCGGTATATCTCAAAGAAGCCAGCGCCCTGACGTGGAAGAAGGGCGGGCACAATATTGCGTTTCATGCCTACGAGATCGCCACATCGAATGTGGAAGACCGCGAGGGCGCGGAACGGGAACTCAAAGGGCTGATAGACCTGGTCAACCGCACTTGGGAGCGCCGCGCCGAAATAACCCCAGACACAACAGCCCGGCAACGTCCCACGCCAATGGCAATCTACAAATTACTCCCAAATACAAACTGCAAACAGTGCGGCGAGCCAACCTGCTATTCATTCGCATTGAAAATAGCCGCCTCACAAAGGAAACTGGCAAACTGCCCTCCTCTTCGGGAACTGCAATATTCCGCAAAACTTGCCGCGTTGGAAGAGATTGTCGTTGATGCGCCCGCGATATGAACTTTAACCAACCGATAACATATCAGACTTCTTAACGTGGTAAAAGCGAAACATCCTACCGAGGAGAGACGCACATGAAAAAAGTTCTGTTTCTTTGTACAGGAAATTCCTGCCGCTCGCAGATGGCGGAAGCAATTGTCAACGCAAGGCTTGGGGATTCATGGTTGGCCGTCAGCGCAGGGACAAAACCAGCGGGTTTCGTTCACCCCAAAGCGCTGGAAGTTCTGTCAGAAATCGGGATCAGGCACGAGGGTAGTTCGAAGCGGGCGGACGAATTCCGTGAAGTGGATTTCGATCTCGTGGTCACGGTCTGCGATTCAGCGGCGGAGGAATGTCCCGTCTGGCTTGGAAAAGGAAAGCGCGTTCATCATGGTTTTCCCGATCCAGCGTTGACGGACGACATAAACGATTTTCGTAAAGTGCGCGACGACATCGAACGCGCAATGATCGAAGTACTCAAAACCTATTAATCAGGAGGCACAATAATGAAAGAAACCCGTAAAGAACTTTCCTTCCTTGACCGTTACCTGACGCTATGGATTTTTCTTGCAATGCTCCTCGGCGTGGGAATCGGCTTTCTGTTTCCTTCCGGGGTGACGAACTTCAACGAACGTTTCTCGGTTGGCACGACCAACATTCCCATCGCCGTCGGGCTGATCCTGATGATGTATCCGCCGCTCGCCAAGGTCCGCTACGATGAATTGGGAGAGGTGTTCCGCAATTGGAAAATCCTCGGCCTGTCGCTTTTGCAAAACTGGATCATCGGCCCCATCCTGATGTTTGTGCTGGCAATCGTCTTTCTGCGCGGGTATCCCGAATACATGGCGGGACTCATCCTGATCGGGCTTGCGCGTTGCATTGCGATGGTCATTGTCTGGAACGAACTGGCGCGCGGCGACACCGAATACGCGGCGGGGCTGGTCGCGTTCAACAGTGTATTCCAGGTTCTTTTCTACAGCGTGTACGCCTACATCTTCATCACCATCCTGCCGACGTGGTTCGGAATGGAAGGCAAAATCGTGGACATCACAATCGGTGAAATCGCCAAAAGCGTTTTCATCTACCTCGGCATTCCGTTCCTGGCAGGATTTTTCACGCGATTGATTTTGGTGAAGATGAAAGGCAGGGAATGGTATCACCGCCGCTTCATCCCGAAGATCAGTCCACTGACGTTGATTGCCCTGCTCTTTACCATCGTGGTCATGTTCAGCCTGAAAGGCGAATACATTGTCCAATTGCCGATGGATGTACTGCGGATCGCAATTCCCCTGCTGATCTACTTTGTGGCGATGTTCATCGTCAGTTTTCTCATGGGCAGGGCCACTGGCGCAGATTATTCAAAAACCGCCACACTTTCCTTCACCGCCGCCAGCAACAACTTTGAACTGGCCATCGCGGTTGCCGTTGCTGTGTTCGGCATTTCGTCGGGGCAGGCTTTTGCGGCAGTCATTGGCCCGCTCGTCGAGGTCCCGGTGATGATCGGGCTTGTCAATGTCGCTTTTTGGTTTCAGCGTAGATTCTTCGCTTCGCCGCAGCCAATTCCGGCATAATGCAAACGCGGACGGGAAAGACCCGTCCGTGTTTTTTTACAAAACCTTCTTTCGCATTTTATTCAAATCTGCCCCGCGACGGGAATTACTTCCTGCCCATTAATTTCAAAGGTATGAGGTTGTGGAAATTGGCATGTTGAGGTCAATTTTTCCGTATAGATTCAATTCCAAATTATGCTCAAGGCGCTTCCTGATAAATTTGAAATTCCCACAACGAATAACCAAAAGATGTTGCCCGTGCAATGCCGCGCATACGGACAAAACGAGTCACGATTAAAGGAAAGCGAATCACTTCCGTTCCACCCCCGCCATTTGTTTGTGTATATATCGGTGTCCACGTTGTTCCATTATCAGATACTTCTATGGCATACGCCTCGCCGTAAGCCGTTTCCCACTGTAGAACCACCGTGTCAATGGATTTGGGCGAGCCGAGGTCACGAGCGATCCACTCGTTGTCTGTCCAGTCCGAAGCCCAACGGGTACTCGACTTTTCATCAAACGCCTTGTCGCATGTGCACTGCCAGCAATAATTGGAATCTCCCTGATAAGACGATGATGTACAATGCACCCGCGATTTGAGCAGTGGGCTAAAAACGAGCAGAGTGATCGTTGCAATTCCAACCATCACCGCCGACAACAATATCACCCCCCATTTCATATTTTGAAGTATGGGTTTTGAACCGCCTCCCTGCCTGGAAGAAGATTTTGAGCCGGTCTTTTGCTGTGCTTTGGTCTGCTCTATCAGAAATTGAACGTACGCCGTTATTAAGGCGGTTAAAATCGTGGTCAAAGATGTGATCAGGGCTGTCAGTACTGTGTCGCTCATCCTGGCTCCACTTTTCCCATCCGCCTGCCGCTCAAAGGTTTGCGGTATCGCCCCCGAGGCGAAGGCGGACGAAATAGCCACTTCAACAGCACCTATAAATTGTGGCCGTCAAAACACGGAACATTATACTGTTTGCTATTTTTCAATTTTCGCAAGCGCATCGTTCAATATCGTTCTTGAAATCTGCTGAAACAGGTGCACCCGGTCAGCGCGTGAAAATACCCGGTTCTCTCTGTCCAATTCTTTTTCAAAAAATTGCTTCAACATTTCAAGTATCTGGTTGTCAACCTCATTCTGTTGCGCACGCCGGGTCATCAGCTTCAAAAGATCATCGTACGAGTCTGAATATTGATAAGAGTTGAACATGATTTAATCCTTTTTGAGTTGCTGATTGCGAATTACTTACGGCCAAGCCATCTGTGAACAGAAGCAGTGTACTCTTTATATTCTTCGCCAAACTTTGCCGCCAGATATTGCTCCTCAGGAATTATCAGGACATAAAGGCAAATAACAATCGAAAGCAAAAGCATTACCAGCGCCCAAAGCATGTTCAGCGCCAGGGCAAGACCCCAAAACACAAAGACGCTCCCCAAGTAGAGCGGATTTCTCGATATGGCAAATACGCCTGTTTTGACAACCTTACTGGTTGGACGACCGGGGTCTGTAGGCTGACTGAAATAGGCGAACTCACGGCGCGCCAGGACGATAAAACTAATGCCTATGATTACCAAAACGATTCCCACAGGGATCAGGACCTGTCGAAGGATTCCCTGTGGCAGGGAAAATGGAACTACGAAGTTCATGGCGATGCCGACGAGAAACGGAATCCCAAAAACGACTTCTGCAATCTCCCAGCGACTTTTATGCGCAGAATCAGTGCTCATTTTGATTTACCAATCCTATTGAATTAACCGCCGTCCCACGAGAAAAGGCTGAGGCGTAGAAAATGCTCGAAATGCCGCACGCTGCATAGTAGCGATCAATTTATTTTTGTTGGCGATACGTATCAACGTACTCGAAAAACTCTTGCTTTTCTTTGTCCGATTGAAAACATTTTTTAGGAATAACCAGGGCGTTTATTGAACTTGTGTATAAATAAACATACTTGTCATTTTCAGCAATTTTGCCAACCGTTGACCAGGCGATTTTTGATTCAACGGCTTGATTTTTAACAAAAATACCTTCTGGCGACAAAGAAATGACTTGATGCCCCAACAGGGCAGTATTACCACCTTCACTCAACATTTTCCTGATTCTGCCAATGGTTGATTTTCGGTTGGATTGCGGATACAGGGCAAACGCAAGGACGCCCGCCAGAACACTGACAACGACCGCAAAGGCATTAATGGAATGGTAAACAAGATAAAAGATACCGAAAGCCAATGGAATAACCAGCAAGCCAGTTAATACTTGCATTAACAATAACTGCCTTTTGATGCTGGGCGAATGCGCCATGTGAAATAGATTGAAATCTATCACATCTTGAATGGTTCTTTCAATTTCAATGTTCATTTGACCTTCACCTTTTGAGATCGTCTTTATTTGAATTACTGCGAAATGCGATAATAAGGCGGGCTGCCCATATTCACTTCAAACCGCCAAATTCCCAAGCCCCAAAAAGGCATCCACCACCTTCGGGTCGAAATGCGAACCGGAATCTTTGCGAATGCGCCCGCGAATCTCATCGGGCGGAAGCCCCTTGCGGTACGGACGATCCGAGATCAGCGCATCCCACACATCCACCACCGAAAAGACACGCGCCGCAAACGGAATCCCCTCGCCCTTCAACCCACGCGGATACCCGCTCCCATCCCATTTCTCGTGATGGCAATAAGGGATGTCCAATGCGGGGAGCAAAAACTTGATCGGGCTTAGCATCTCATACGCATAAATGGGATGCTTTTGAATCAACGCGCGTTCTTCCTCGGTAAGGCTTCCAGGTTTGAGCAGAATCGCATCGGGAATAGCCATCTTGCCGATGTCGTGCAGAAGCGCGCCGCGGGTGATGTGGAGCATCGCGTCTTCACCGACCCCCATGGCCTGGGCGAGGCGTACTGTGAGAGTGGTCACCCTTTGAGTGTGACCCTCCGTCTCTTTATCCCGCAAGTCCAATGCGCGCACCCAGCCTTCCAGCGTGGCCTGATACGCGATCTCCAGTTCCGCGTTGCTCTCCTGCAAATCATCGAACAGACTGGCATTGTCAATGGCAACGGCGGCCTGATTGGAGAATGCGGAGATCAGCCCCAGGTCATTATTGCCGAAGATGCCGGTATGGGCGCGATTGTCCACGTAAATGACGCCGATCAAATCATCCTTGATCTTGAGCGGCGCGCACAAAATGGAAAGCAGGCGATACGCCGCCACACTATGCTGCCCGCCAAAGCGCGGATCATCCTGCGCGTTCGTCGTCAGAACAGCCTCGCCGCTTTCCGCTACATTCCGCACCACTGTTTTGCTGATCGAAAAGACACCCTCCTCCAAATCCTCGTGAGCCATGCCGCGCGCAACACGCACCTTTAACTCGCCGTTCGGTTCCTTCAGCATTAGAAATCCGCGCTCGGCGCCCATGAGAGCGATCAACGAATCCATCACCATTTCCAGCACACGTTTCAAACCGAGTGAAGAATTGATCGCGCTTCCCACGCCAGCCAATGCCCCCACCTGCCGCTGGTACTTGTTCAGGTATCCGCTCACATCCTGTTTCAACGATGTCATGGTGGATGTGATCTGGGTGAGGTCCCTCAAAATCAAGGAAGTCTGCCCGTCTGGGGTCCGCGAAAGATGCGCCATGACCCGCATCAGCATCTTGTTCACATCATCCAGTTGTCTTTGCATGTACTGCGCTTCAACATAATCGGCCATCGCAACGCTCCTTGTTAAAACAGACAACGCCAGTAATATTTTAATCGCTTAAACGAAATAGGCAAGCAGAAACGAAAACGGGCGCTCGAGCCGCCGTCTCCCGGCGAAGGGTTTCGACTTCTGCAAGAGGTCAAATATTTTTGGCTCTCCCATTTCTGGCGGGAAATGTTCCACCACGAAGGGTCATGACACTTGCACCCGCCCTTCGGGCGTGCGTTCGGTGCAGTGCAGGCGAGGTACACAAAGGATAATTTCAGGCTGGTTTTCCTTTGTGACCCTTTGTCTCCTTTGTGGTTGAAAAAGGTTTTCCCGTTAAAAACGGTAGAACCAACCTTCCCAAATCCGCAAGGCGGCAACTGGGATCAACGACGATCACAACTTGGGCAGGACAATGGACTGCTGTTTCTGGTACTTCCCTTTCTTGTCCGCGTACGAGACATCGCATTCTTCATCCGCCTCAAAGAAAAGCACCTGCGCCAATCCCTCATTTGCATAGATTTTGGCGGGCAAAGGTGTCGTGTTCGAGATTTCCAGCGTCACAAACCCCTCCCACTCCGGCTCGAACGGCGTGACGTTGACGATGATCCCGCAGCGCGCATACGTGGACTTGCCGAGGCAGACCGTCAGCACCTTGCGCGGGATGCGGAAGTATTCCACCGTGCGCGCCAGGGCAAACGAGTTCGGCGGCACCACGCACACGTCGCCGATGAAATCCACCATGGACTTGGGGTCGAAGTTCTTCGGGTCCACGGTCGCGCCGAAGACGTTGGTGAAGATCTTGAACTCGTCCGCCACGCGGATGTCGTACCCGTACGACGAAACGCCGTATGAAATAACATGATCGCGGACTTGACTCTCCACGAATGGCTCGATCATGTGTTGCTCAGTCGCCATCTTGCGTATCCAGTGGTCAGGTTTCAAACCCATATTTTGCTCCTCAAAAGATTCGCAGGTCATGCTTGCAGCATGACACTCGCGGAATAAACGTCACGTTGAAAACGTGACTACATCTTCGCGGTTCGTTATCAAATCCCTCCGCGCTCTTTCATCACCGCGCGGATTTCCTTCTCCAGGCCATCGGCCTTCTTCTCCAATTCGGCCAGTTCGGTCAGCATCTTCTCGCCAACAGATTTATCCTCCAGCGAGTTAATGTTGATGCGCACGTTGTAGCCCGCGGCGGTCAGTGCGGCGCGCGCCATCGCGAAACCAGACATCGAGTCGCTGATGGCGTTGAGGTTACCGTGCTTCGCGCACTTGAGCGCCAGTTCCATCAC
>JBBIUO010000060.1:1955-14641 GCA_037440205.1 Chloroflexota bacterium | reverse complement strand
GCGTCGTCGGTTGGGGCGTGGGCGGCATCGAAGCCGAAGCCGTCATGCTCGGCCAGCCGATGGATATGCTCCTCCCCGATGTCATCGGTTTCAAAATCACCGGCAAACTCAATGAAGGCGTCACCGCCACCGATCTCGTGCTCACCGTCACACAGATGCTTCGCAAGAAGGGCGTCGTTGACAAGTTCGTCGAATTTTTCGGCGAAGGCTTGAACAACATGTCGCTCACCGACCGCGCCACCATCGCCAACATGGCCCCCGAATACGGCGCGACCATGGGCTACTTCCCCGTGGATGAAGAGACGCTTCGTTACATGAAATTAACCGGCCGCCCGGATGAAGTTATCGAACGCACCGAAGCCTACATGCGCGCGCAGGGACTCTTCCGCGATGCGAACAGTCCCGAGCCTGAATTTACCGACACGCTCGAATTGGATTTGGGAACGGTCGTCCCCTCTTTGGCAGGCCCCAAGCGACCACAAGACCGCGTCGCACTGACCGATTTGCAGGATACATTCCGAAAGGCATTGACCGCCCCGGTAAAGGATCGCGGCTACGAACTCTCCGGCGAGGCATTGACCCGCGAAGCAACCTTCGGCGCCAACGGCGGCACGCAAAAGATGAAACACGGCGCGGTGGTCATCGCCGCCATCACCTCCTGTACGAACACGAGTAATCCGTCGGTGCTCGTCGCGGCGGGACTCGTCGCAAAGAAAGCCATCGAAAAAGGATTGAATGTCAAGCCGTATGTGAAAACATCGCTTGCACCCGGCTCGCGCGTTGTCACCGAATATCTCAAACAGGCCGGCCTCATCGAACCGCTTTCCAAACTTGGATTCAACGTCATTGCCTACGGTTGTACCACCTGTATCGGTAACTCCGGCCCGTTGCCTGGCGAAGTTGCCAAAGCGGTTACCGGCGCCGATATTGTTGCGGCGGCGGTCATCTCCGGCAACCGCAACTTTGAAGGCCGCGTGCATCCGCTGGTGAAGGCGAACTTCCTCGCTTCGCCTCCGCTGGTCGTTGCGTATGCCCTCGCCGGCACAGTGGATATCAACCTCGATAAGGAACCCATTGGCATCGGCTCTGACGGGGCGGCGGTCTATCTCCGGGATTTGTGGCCCAGCCAAAAGGAAGTCAGCGACGCGATTGCATCCAGCGTGAAGGCCGAGATGTTCAAAGACAAATATGCCGACGTATTCAGCGGCTCCGAGATGTGGCAGGAGATCAAAGTCTCCGGCGGCGACTTGTATGAATGGGATGAGAACTCCACGTACATTCATCATCCGCCTTACTTCCAGTCCCTTTCACTGGAAGCGGGTTCCATCAAGGGAATCAGCGGCGCGCGGGTGCTTGGCATGTTCGGTGACTCGATCACCACCGACCACATTTCTCCCGCCGGCAACATCGCCGCAGATAGTCCTGCCGGGAAGTTTTTGCAGGAACGCGATGTGGCTCCCACCTATTTCAATTCCTACGGCGCGCGCCGCGGCAACGACCAGGTGATGGCGCGCGGCACGTTTGCGAACATCCGCTTGAAGAATTTGCTCGTCGCTCCGAAGGAAGGCAACTGGACGAAGTTCTTTGACGATGAACAACGGACAACGGACAATGGTCAGCAGATGTCAATCTTCGATGCCGCCATGAAATATAAAGAAGCTGGAATTCCCACGATTGTTTTGGCGGGCAAGGAATATGGTACCGGCTCCAGCCGCGACTGGGCCGCGAAAGGCCCGATGTTGCAAGGCGTGAAGGCGGTCATTGCGGAATCGTTCGAACGCATTCACCGCTCGAATCTTGTCGGCATGGGCGTGCTTCCCCTGAGATTCCTCGAAGGTCAAAACGCCGAATCCCTCGGTCTGGATGGAAGCGAACTGTTCGACATCGAAGGCCTGAATAACAGCATCCAGCCCAAGGCGGAACTCACTGTCAAAGCGAAGAAGTCCGACCCTTCGACAGGCTCAGGGCAAGTGGCAAAGGTGATCGAGTTCAAAGTCACTGCGTTGTTGAATACCGATGTGGAAGTCAACTACTATCGCAACGGCGGCATCCTGCACACGGTGTTGAGGAATTTGATGAAGTAAAAAAACAAGGCGTAATTCGTGATGCGTAAAGAGCGACTCGCTGAGGCGGCCGCTCTTTTTGTTTCCCTTTTTGCCAGCAATTCCTTATATGAGATGTCATTGCGAGCGGAGCAAAGCAATCTCCCCTTGAAACCGGGGGGTTGCTTCGGGAAGCCTGCCCTGAACCTGTCGAAGGGAACGCTCTCGCAACGACATACAGGGAATTGCTGCCTTTTTGCGTCGCAAATCGTTTTTATGCGGGTATAATTTTTGTGCGCGGCCTTTATTGGTGTGAAGGAGTCCTGTCATGAGTAAAAACATTTTTATCAGTTATTCGCGCCGTGAAATTGGATTCGTTGACGACCTCGTGGATAAACTCGAAGACAAAGGTCATCGGGTCTGGCTGGATTACCGCAGTTTGATTCCGGGCTCGCCCTGGCAGGATCAAATTTACAAGGGCATCCAGGATTCGGATGTGATCCTGCTGGTGGTATCGAAGGCGTCGCTTGCCTCCCAAAATGTGGAGGTGGAATGGAAGAGTGTGCTCCAGCAGAAAAAGCGGATCATCCTGCTGATCTTCGAAGCGGTGGACCTTCCGAAAGAACTTGAGAATTATGAATGGGTGGATTTTCGCGGCAATTACAGAGTGGGCTTGCGCGAACTGTTTTCCCAGATTGAAACCCCCATAACGGAAGACCATCCCGCGCCTGAAACGGGATTCAGAATGCCCGGCATCGTCTGGGCCGCGATCTTATTGAGTGTGGCGGTTGCCTTCCTTTCAATACCTGTGTTCTGGACTCTCCTTATTCCCTGGGTGTTGATTCCCCTGCCGGATCTGGAAACGCGATTTCAATTTTTCGCAGGTTCAGGCGGCGTTGCTGCTTCTGCCGGTGACGCTTTTGATAAATGCCATGATCGCTGATCCAAATGCAGTAGGCGGGGCTGAATCCACGATCTTTATCTCCAGTGTTTTATTCGGGGTTCCATCTGCCATCATCCTGCTTTTCGTACTGCGTTCTTCCGCCATGCAGCGTTGGGGCAAGGAACAGGCAACCCTGTCGAGGTTTGCCAACCCCTATACCCCCAACGACCCGCACCCAAAGCCCATTCCCTTTTATGTGGATCATGCCCCGCAGGATTCAAAGATTGCAAACATATTGTCGCATACCCTCAAGGAATATGGACATCCAAAAACCGCTCAATTGCAGGACGCCAATTCGGTATTCGTACTGCTCTCGCGCTTCAAACATGACAGTGAGGCTGATCCTGAAAAACAGGTTGTTTTTCCCGTGATCGTGCAAACGGCAGAAGGGATTTCCCCGAAACTTTCCAAAGTGCAGTGGATCGATCTGCGTACCGGGGTGCGAAGGCTGAATGCCATCGCGCAGTTGCTGCCGGATCCCGGTCAACTGTTGAAGGCGCTGGGGAACCGTCCGCGCGGGAGGATGCTGGTACTGCCTGCCCCGGTCGCCGCCATGCTATATTTTCTGGCGTTGATCGGCGTCTTTACCCTGGCAAGTTTTTTCAAATTCATCCTTGGATTGTTCACGTCGAACCTGCCCAACCTGCTGAACGAAGGTTCCTTTGTAATGGTGTCGGTTTTGTTTGTCGCCGATCTTGCGCTGACCGCCACGTTGCTTGTGGGAATGCTTCGCGCTCTCGTGAGACGGGAGGGCAAGCTGGCTTCCTTCCGTAGTTTTACAAAAGCCCTTGCAGGCGTTGGATTCCTCGTTCTCTTTCAAACCATTTTGGGATTATCCACGGATAACATCATCATTGGAATTACCGGCGTGGAGGCATCCTATTCAGGGATGGTCACAGCCTTTCCCGCCCTGACCTTCCTTTTGGGAGGGATCATCATGGCAGGTTTCCTCCTCGCCCGTTACAAGGATGTGCAGTCATGGTTTCCTGCACCGAATCCAAAATAAATGAAAAGGGCAATTTGCAGGATTGCCCTTTTTTATTCCAAACTTGCGCCGGCTATTCTTCTTGTTGGCCTCATAGTACCAATGAACCAGCGATTCCCTTGCCCTTTTGTAAGCGAATTATAAGGCGGCTGACAATAGAAAAGGCTAAAATATGATTAAAATGAAAGAAAAGCCCGCCTCAAGGCGGTTGAACTTGTTTTAACGACGAAGGAAGTGTAAAAATGAAAAAATTCCCCACAAAATACACAGTGACCGCGGTTCTGCTGGCGATTTTTATCGTTGCATCTCTGCTGGTAAGCCAAAGCGCCGGCAATCCCGCGGGCATCTCATCCGAGTCACAGGTGGATGGGCCTTCCTCCTATACTCCAAAATCAGAACCTGTCAGGGTCGAGGCGCCTTCCCAGCCTGTCCCACAGCAGGTTGTTATTCAATTTGCGCCCGAGGCAACAGAGGCGGAACGTCAGGCTTACATTGAATCCATCGGCGGGACAGTGGTGGAGTCCATTGATTCGCTCGATACGGTTGTGTTGAATGTCTCGGAAGAAGTGGCGCAGGCGCCACTGCCCGAATCGGATGCTGTTGCTGCCAGCGAGGCGGATTATTACGTCTCCGCGCTGGATGATGTCCCCCCGGTGAACGATCCGCATTATGCCGATCAGTGGGGCCTGCCGGCTATTGCCGCGCCGGGCGCCTGGGCTTCCATGCCGGCGGATTCACCCGCTGTGACCATTGCCGTGGTGGACAGCGGCATCTGCGTTTCCCACCCCGATTTGGCCGGGCGCATCGTCAGCGGCTGGGACTTTGTCGAAGGCGATGCCGTGCCGCAGGATGATTTCGGTCACGGCTGTTCGGTCAGCGGCGTGATCGCCGCGAACATGAATGACGGCATCGGCATTGCGGGCGTTGCGCCCAATGCGAACATCATGCCTCTGCGCGTGTTGAACAGCGGCGGCGTCGGTTCGTATTCCGATGTGGCCGCGGCGGTGGTGTATGCGGCGGATAACGGCGCGCAGGTGATCAACCTGAGCCTCGGCGGTTCGAGTCCATCCAGCACGCTGGAGAATGCGGTCAACTATGCCGTGTCGAAGGGCGTGATCGTTGTGGCGGCGGCCGGCAATAATGGAACAGAGGGTGCGTTGTATCCCGCCGCGTATGATTCCGTCATTGCGGTTGGCTCGATTGACCCGAATTTACAACATAGCACGTTCAGCAACTACGGCGCGCAGGTGGATGTGTGGGCGCCGGGCCGCGACATCATGAGTACCAAACGCACCGGCGATTATGGCCTGGTGAGTGGAACTTCCTTTGCCTCGCCGTATGTGGCGGGAGCCGAGGCGGTTTTCATGGCGCTGAGTCGCACACCCATGTTCGGGGGAGGACTGCTCACTTTCGCTGATCAGATTGCGGCTACGCCCGAACCGACAACTGTCGTGGAGGCGACTCCGACCACTGCGCCGTCTGTCGATATCGATACGGCGGCTGTGCTGAGTCAACTTCGTTCGCTTTATAACGTGCCTTCCAATTACGAGGCATCCATTCAAAACGTTCAGCAGGCCGGCGGGACGATGTTCGGCCTGTTTGTCATTCCCGCCCCGGCCGGCGTGGATACGGGGCCATCTGCCCATTATTTCACGGCCACGCAAAGCGGGAGCGAGGTAACGGTATCGAAGGAATACACGCCGCAGTTTTCCCAGGCGCTCGATGCGTTGAACGCGGCCGGCGCGGTGAGCCAGAGTTTGGTGACGGCGTTCAACAGTCCTACGGCGCAGGGCGATGGAACGGCTCAATTGGGCCTGCCCTGGACGTATGGCCTCTCTGCCACCCTGCTGAACGGGCCGCACGGCGACGGGTTCGAGCCTGTTTCGACGGTGTTGAGCGCGCTCGATTTCGGCGCTTCGTCCGATAAAAAGGTGAGAGCCGCGCGCGATGGCTTTGCCCAGAAGATCATCTGCCCGGGAGAGACCCTGAGCAGTTGGGTGATTGTGACCCATCCCGGCGGCTGGCGCACGAGTTACTATCAAGTGACGAATGCCCAGGTGGATACAACGGGCCGGCAGGTGGCGCGCAATGAGTGGATCGGTGATGTTGCGATCAATGCCACAGACGCATTTCATTGCGGCGGCGGCCCGTGGACCAGCGCATTGCTTCACTTTGCGGTATTGAACGATGGAAAGCAGGCGAAGATCGACAACTTCGACATCGGCGGTTGGACGGTGGGTGGAAGCGGTTCAGGCGGGACCTTGACCCGGGTCAGCGATTCTGCGGTTGTTTCTGTGGGCGGGGCAGTTGCGAACAATGCAACCGTCGGCACGAATCTCACCTGTGAGGCGACGTTCGTTCCCACCGAGTACGTCAAGTGCAGTGACGAAGGCGGCACCTGTAGTTTCACCGGAACGGAGACCGTGTATTTCGGTTCCGGTTCCTGTTATACGTATGAAAGTGTGGCGGGGCCTGTCACCTGTAACAGCACAAATTTAGGCGACCCGGCCGGTGATAACCGTTCCTGCTATGTGGATGCGAAATCCACCACGCTGGCTCCGGCCTGTCCGCAATCCGGCGGTGTGATCCTTTACTGGAATAAGGATTATTCCTGCAGCCCTGCCAGTGGCGGGGATGCAGGTTATCGCTTGCAATCAACCAGCGGCTCGCAGGATTACGGCATTGATACGGCGTTCAACGATAAGGCATCTGCTTTGCGTGTTCCATCAGGCTGGTCTGTCATGTTGTATGGCGGCGCGGGGAATACTGGCGAACAGATTTGTTTGAACAGCGATGTGAGCGACCTGTCCCTGTTGAGCACGTTCCCAGCAGAGAATCCTACAACGGAAATAAATGAAGGTATTTCATCCATGCAGGTGTTCACTAACAGCGACACCTGCAATGGCCTTTTCTTCGACCCGCCGACGCCCCTCCTGCCAGCGAACGGTTCGAGCAACGCGAACAACTTCGATCTCAATTTCCAATGGGCGGCGGCGCCGATGGGCGGCTCCACTTACCTGGAGTGGTGGGATACCGACACCCCCGGCACCAAGAACTTCTGCAACTGGTCGCCCGCAACCAATTGTGACATCGCTGGGACACCGGCAGCAGGCGATTATGCCTGGCATGTCCGCGCGTATGATGGCGTTGATTACACAGGCTGGAGTCCTACATCGACGTTTACTGTCCGCACAAGCGCCCAAACGGTATATCTTTCCACTCTCTTCACAGGTGACCTGGTTCCCATGGATGCAAATGCGGATAATGTTGTGCCGGCTGAAAATGTTTCTTCAAACGCAGTACAAACCACATTTGCCCCGGGCGATCCCATTCGGTTGTATTTGGTATTCACCAACGAGTTTTCCACCGACAAGACCTTTACCGGCGATTGGGAAGTGCGCGACCCGGCCGGGCGTATCGTTCCGGAATTCACTGAGCAGGTAACAAATAGCATTGGGAATGCTGGTGGCTCTTATTATTGGTATCGCGATCACGGTATTCCAGATAATGCCATTAAAGGCACATATACCTTTATTGGAAAAATTACTTATAACGGCGTAACGACCACCCAATCCACCACCTTTACAGTGACGGGTGGGCCCTCTGTCGTGGCGTACGATGCCTTCTCCACCAACAACCTCGGCGTGGCTTCCTTGAGTGACGGGCCCGTGTCTTCAGCTCCATCGGATGTGGTCGGCGAGGCGAACCCGACCTACAACGCCGGCGATGGCATCCGTCTTTACATTGATACCTATAATGATACCGGCTCCAGCACTTCCGCCACCTTCGATTGGTCGGTGACCGATCCCGATGGCCGCCACATCCAGCAACTTGAATGGCATGGCAGTCTGTCAGCGCCGGTGGAGCATACCTGGTGGTCTTTACCGGCCACGATTCCCTCGAACGCATCCACCGGTGACTACACCTTTACAGGCTCTGTCACGTATGGCGGCAATACCACCAGCCAGTCCCAGACCTTCCATGTGGTGGGGACAGCGCCGCCAGCCAACGATGTTTTTGCAAGTGCAGTGACGATCGGCAGTGTTCCTTATACCAACACGCAGGATACATGGAATACGCCCATTTCGACCAACGATCCTCAATCCGCGTGCGGCGGATTTAACTCGAACAGCGTCTGGTACAAATACATCCCGGCCAGCAACGGCCTGTTGGAAATCGACACCACCGGAACCGACTACCAGGTCGAGATCGGCGTCTGGACGGGCTCGATTGGCAGTCTCACCCAGGTGAGTTGTAACAATGAAGTGGATCCGGCCAGCGGTGAAGTATTGCTCGAAAACCTGCCGGTAACGTCCGGCACCACGTATTACATCGAATTAACGGATGTGGGCACAATCGGCGGTGGCTCTTTGAAATTGCGCGTTGACTTTGCGAGTTCCGCCGCGCTTACGAACGATGATTACACCAATGCTGTCACCATCACCAACAACATCACCATCAACAATCCCGGCGCAAGCATCACTCCGTTGGATGTCCGCGCGGCGACGACGGCGGGGTCAGATCCGACCCTCGATGCCTGCAACCGTCTGCAAGGCAAGGCAAGCGTCTGGTACAAGTACACCACCACACTCCCCGGTATTCTCGATCTTAATACACAGGGCAGTGATTACGATACGATGCTTGCAGTTTGGGGCGGCACCCCCGGCGTGGATGCCGTATCCATCGGTTGTAACGACGATATCGGCGGCTCCGGCGTATGGGATGTTGATTCGGTCCTGACTGTTTCACTTGCCGCGAACACAACCTACTACATCGAGATCGTTGAATTCGATGGCGCGGCCAGCCCAATCAGCGGCGCATCAGTGGGCGGGTTGGGGGACAAGCCTCCTTCCGATATCTCTGCGGAATTCAGCGGCGGCTCATTGCATCTGTTCTCGAAGTTCAGTCCCGCGCCCATGCTCGACCTCCCGGAAGACAGCACATATCTAACTTCCCCAGCCCAACCGACCCTGAGCGTGAAGACCTCGCCCGTCCCCGGCGGCACTGTCAGTTATCACTACCAGGTGGATGACAGTTCCGATTTTTCATCTCCTCTGGTCGATGTCGCCGATGTCGCATCCACAAGTTATACATTGACCGCCCCGGGTCTTCTTGCCGGTACGTATTACTGGCGGGTGGCCGCAAAAGATGCGGGTGCAAATTACTCCGCATGGAGCCCTTCGCGCATCTTGTACGTCACGTCACTGCTCACCCCGGCCAACAACTCGGTAACCAGCAACACCAAACCAACGTTCAGTTGGGGCGCCGCGGCGGGTGCGCTCGAATATCACTTGCAGGTGGATGAATCCCCCGCTTTCGGTTCTCCTCTCGAAATTGACCGCTCCCAGACCACCGGCACATCCTACACCCCCACCACTGCGCTGGTACCCGGCGATCATTACTGGCGATTGCAGGTACGCACCGCCGGCGGATGGGGCAATTGGACTCCGCCCTGGAAGTTCAACATCCTCCAGGCTTTGACAGCCCCGACTCTTATCTCGCCGACAAATGCCTCGGCGACGAATGACACGACTCCCGCCTTTTCCTGGGGTAGTGTGTCCTCGGGCTACAAGTATCAGATCCAGGTGGATGATGAGGCGACGTTTGCAATCCCGACGATCTCCGATTACACCACCGTCCCCGGCGATGCGCTGATCTACAATCAGCCCTCCGCGCTGGCAGATGGCACATACTCCTGGCGCGTCCGGGCCATCAACGTGCTGAATGAAAACGGCCCCTGGAGTACGGTCTTCACGGTTACGGTGGATACCCAGGCGTCCGGCGCGCCGCTGCTGAATCTGCCGGCAAACAACAGTTTCACATCATCCTCCAAGCCCACCTTGAGCGTATTCGCCGTCACCGGCGCCACCAAGTACACCTTCTATGTGGATACGGAACCGTTCACAGACCCGAACAAGACCCCGTATGTATACGCCATTGGAGTCTCGACCACCAGTTACACGTTGACCGATGCGCAGATCCTCCCTTATGGCATTTATTACTGGAAGGCCCGCGCCAAGGATGCGGCTGGCAATAACTCAGCCTGGAGCGAGGTTCGTACTTTCACGGTCACACCCATGACCGCCCCGCTCAACAATGGATATGTCACCACCGCGACTCCGGCATTTACCTGGGTCGCGGCCACAGGCGCGCTGGAATATCACATCCAGGTCTGGAAATATGGCACATTCGACGGCGGCGACATCCTTGAAATGGAACGCTACCAAACCAGCGGCACATCTTATACCAGCCCGGCCCTGGATTATGGCACGCACTACTGGCGTCTACAGGTGCGTAAAAGCGCTGGCTGGGATCCCTGGGCGCCCGCCTGGAAGTTCACCGTCAGCCCGGCATTGAGCGGCGCTCCGACCCTCACCAGCCCGGCCGCTTCCGCCTTGCTTACAGACAACACCCCGACCCTGACCTGGAACAAGGTGATGGACGATGACCGCTATGAAGTGCAGATTGACAACCTCAGCACGTTCGCATCCCCGGAACAAACCTATCTGTCCGGTTATGGCGTTTTGAACTACACCGCCGGCACCCTGCCGGATGGCCTCTATTACTGGCGTGTCCGCACCAACAACTACCTGAGTCTGCCCGGTGCGTGGAGCGCCTCGCGTTCCTTCACGGTGGATACCATCCCGCCTGCCGCGCCGAATCTATCATCGCCTGCGGATGCCGCGACTGTGGTTGGCACACCGACCTTCACGTGGGCGGCTACTGCCACTGCGAGCAAGTATCAGTTTGAGTATGACACGGTTGCGACGTTCGACTCCACCAGCGGTCATGCCTTCTACACTTCCGCTGAATTGTCCACCACCAGTCACAAGCCGACCCCGGATATGGTTGTACCATTCACCTATTACTGGCATGTGAAGGCAAAGGATGCCGCCGGAAACTGGGGGGCATGGAGTGCAACGCGCTCGGTGACGGTGAATCCGCCGATACCGGTTGCGCCAACGCTGACCGCCCCTGCGGCTTCGGCTGTGACCAACAACACCACCCCGCTCTTCACCTGGAACACGGTTTCCGGCACGAGCATCACCTACGAGATTCAATTTGCGTCCACTTCAACATTTACCGTCCCATTGCCGCAATCGGCAACCGGCCTTGCCGTGACGAATTACACGCCTGCCTCCCCGTTTACCGATGGCATCATTTACTGGCGCGTGCGCGCGTATAACAACGCCCTCCCGCCGCAGGCTGGAGCATGGAGCGCCTCGCGTTCCTTCACAGTGGATACGATTCCGCCTCTTGCCCCGAACTTGAGTGCGCCGGCCGATGCGTCCACAACGACCACCACCCCGGCTTTCTCGTGGTCAAGTGTTGCCACCGCGAGCAAGTATCAGTTCCAATATGATTTGAATGCCACCTTCGATTCAGCAGGTGGGTCGGCGTTGTACACCTCTGTTGACCTGAGCACCACCAGTCACACGCCAACAGCGGCGATGACAACCCCGCCTCTGCCAAAGACTTACTACTGGCACGTGAGAGCAAAAGATGTCGCCGGTAACTGGGGCGCGTGGAGCGCCGCACGTTCCATAACGGTCAACCCGGCCACTCCGGTTGCGCCTACATTGACCGCGCCTGCGAATGCCCTCGTGACCACGGATACCACCCCGGACTTTAGCTGGGGCACGGTCACCAACGGGAACACGTATGAGATTCAATTCGCAACGGCTTCCACGTTCGCATCCCCATTACCGCAATCGGCAACCGGCCTTGCCGTGACGAATTACACGCCTGCCTCCCCATTTGCGGATGGCGTCACCTATTGGCGCGTGCGTGCGGTAAATATCGCATCGGTCGCCGGCGCTTGGAGCGCCTCGCGCACATTCACGATTGATACGACAGGCCCCGCCGCGCCGGCTCTGAACACCCCTGCGGATGCCGCGACTGTCGTTGGCACCCCGGCTTTCTCGTGGGCGAGCGTCACCGGTGCAAGCAAGTATCAGTTTGAGTATGACACGGCTGCAACCTTTGACTCGACCAGCGGTCATGCCTTCTACATCTCCGCAGAACTGACCACCACCAGCCATACTCCATCGCCGGCCATGGCGGTTCCCAACACCTATTACTGGCATGTGAAGGCGAAGGATGCCGCCGGAAATTGGAGCGCTTGGAGCGCCGCGCGCACCGTGACGGTCAACCCGCCGACTCCGGCCGCGCCGACATTGAACACGCCTGCGGCTTCGGCCATGCTTAACGACAGCACTCCGGACTTCACTTGGAATGCTGTTGCCGGCACAGGCATTACCTATGAGATTCAATTCGCAACGGCTTCCACGTTTGCGAGTATCGAGCAATCTGCTTCCACAGGTTCGCTCACGAATTACACCGCCACCACCCTGTCGGAAGGCATCCATTACTGGCGTGTACGCGCGTTGAACAATGCCGTGCCGCCTGTGCCTGGCGCATGGAGCGCCTCGCGTTCGTTTACGATTGACATAACAGGACCCGCCGCGCCGAGCCTGAGTTCACCGGCCGATGCCGCGACTGTGGTTGGCACCCCGGCTTTCTCGTGGGCGAGCGTCACCGGCGCAAGCAAATATCAGTTTGAGTATGACACGGTTGCAACCTTTGACTCGACCAGCGGTCATGCCTTCTACATCTCCGCCGAACTGACCACCACCAGCCATACTCCATCGCCGGCCATGACGGTTCCCAACACCTATTACTGGCATGTGAAGGCGAAGGATGCCGCCGGAAATTG
>JBBIUO010000060.1:0-1855 GCA_037440205.1 Chloroflexota bacterium | reverse complement strand
GCATCCATTACTGGCGTGTACGCGCGTTGAACAATGCCGTGCCGCCTGTGCCTGGTGCATGGAGCGCCTCCCGCTCGTTCACGGTGGATACCATTGCACCGGCTGCCCCGTCCCTGAGTTCGCCGCTGGCTGGCGCCGCCGTGATTGGCACCCCGGCTTTCTCGTGGGCCAGTGTCACCGGCGCGAGCAAGTATCAATTCCAATATGACGACAATGCGGACATGCTCTCCCCGGTCTACACCTCCGCCGAACTGACCACCACCAGCCACACGCCGCCGACGATGACTCCTCCATCCCTGCCGTACACGTATTACTGGCAGGTGAGGGCGAAGGATGCCGCGGGGAACTGGGGTCCGTGGGCAACCGCACGCGCCGTGCAAATCAACCCGGCCACCCCGGTCGCGCCGACGTTGACCGCGCCTGTGAGCGCATTCGTGACCAACAACACCACCCCGAATTTCACCTGGAACTCGGTCACGAATGGAAACAGTTATGAATTCCAGATAGGGACCACTTCCACCTTCACAACCATCGTGCAGACATCCTCCGGCGTGGGTATGTTGAATTACACAGCCACCGCACTTACGGATGGCGTCTATTACTGGCGTGTTCGCGCAATCAACACCGCTTCTGTCGCTGGAGCGTGGGCCGCTTCCCGTACCTTCACGATTGACACCATTGCGCCCGCCGCGCCGACCCTGAGTTCGCCGGCCAATGCCGCGTCTGTGACCGGCACTCCGGCCTTCTCATGGGTGGCAGTCACCGGCGCGAGCAAATATCAGTTCGAGTATGACAACAATTCGGACTTCTCCAGCCCCACCTACACCTCCATTGAGTTGTCCACCACCAGCCACACGCCGCCCACCATCTCGCTTGGCACCTACTCGTGGCATGTGAAGGCAAAGGATGCCGCCGGCAACTGGAGCGCATGGAGCGCGGCGCGCACGGTCAGCGTGACCCCGGTTGCGCCCACTGGCACCGTCACGTTGCTGGGCCCGACCAACAGCGCCATCGTCCTTGACTTGACGCCCACCTTCACCTGGAATACGGTCACCGGCGCTGCCACCTATCAGATCCAGGTTGACAAGAACTCGACCTTCAGCAGTCCGGACATCGATACCAACGTCGTGCCTGCCACTTACACTCCAGTCAGCAACCTCGCTGAGGGCACGTATTACTGGCGTGTTCGCAAGGTTGACGTGTACGGAGGCGTGGCTCCGTGGAGCGCTGTCTGGCGCTTCAACGCCAACCAAGTTATCCCGCTGGCAGTGACCTCGTCTCTCTCCGCGCTCTCGAATGAATTCGACACCGGCACACCCACCTTTGCCTGGGACGCCGTGGAATTTGGCGCCGCCTACCAAATCCAGGTGGATGAGGATAAAGACTTCAGCAGCCCGGCCTTCGACAACACTGCCGAAACCACCAGCCGCACACTGACCGATCCGCTCCCGAACGGCGACTACTTCTGGAGAGTCCGCGCCTTCAACGAATACGGCACCCCCGGCCCATGGAGCGAAACATGGACGTTCAAGATCAACGTTCCTCCTGCCGCGCCGTCATTGCTCCTCCCGGCGGATGAATTCACCAGTTCCAACGGCACACCGTCCTTCAGTTGGCAGAGCGTGACGAACGCGGTCAAATATCAATTCCAACTGGCCGATAACGAGGACTTCAACGATCCCGCGTTCGATCAAACGACTGGCGATACCACCTTCACTCCGTCCAAGCCGCTGGCCGATGGAGCGTACTACTGGCGTGTCCGCGCGATGAACAATCTCGGCACCGCCGGCGAATGGAGCGACTCACACACCATCGTCATCAGCACACCGCCGCTTGCGCCTCAACTGCTCTCACC
>JBBIUO010000059.1:0-14696 GCA_037440205.1 Chloroflexota bacterium | reverse complement strand
TGGTTTTACCCAGCACTCACTTAGCAGGCGAGCCCATTCAGCCACTCTGGCACCTCCCCAATTCGATTGCCGATTTCAGATTTGCGATTGACAATCGTAAATTCAAAACTTGTACTGAGCCTGTCGAAGTATCGTCAATCGTAAATTGTCTGGCGGAGGGAGTGGGATTCGAACCCACGTTGGTGTGACCCAAACATGTTTTCAAGACATGCGCCTTCAGCCGCTCGGCCATCCCTCCAAAGGGGTTTGATTTCTCGGCAGGCGGATGCGATTTTACCATAATCCCCGCTCAAAACAGGTTGGTATACCTCTTACAGGTATTATATAATCGGGCAACCATGACCGAGAGAAATATGGAAAAAGCCGCCCTGCGCGGTGAACCTTCTTATGTTTGGCGCGCGGGCCAGCAACGACGGCTCGACATGATCGTGAAAGCCGCGGAAGATCGCGTGCGCGGAATGATCCTCGAAAACGGATGCGGGGTGGGAATGTACGTTGAAAAACTGTCAGGCTTCGGCGGCAGAGTGATCGGATTGGAATTCGATTTCGAACGGGCGGCGGATGCACGAATCAACTCAGCTGAAATCATCAACGCCGCAGGAGAATTCATTCCGCTTCCTTCCTTGACCTTTGACCTGATCCTCAGCCACGAGGTGATCGAACACGTTCAGGATGATCGCGCCGCGATCCGCGAGATGATTCGCATACTGAAGCCTGGCGGGCGCGTCGTCATCTTTTGCCCAAATCGCGGCTATCCCTTCGAGACACACGGAATATTTTGGAAGGGCAAATATTATTTTGGAAATAAATTGTTCGTGAATTACCTGCCGCGAACCTTGCGCGATAAGCTTGCGCCGCATGTGCGCGTGTATTCGCGGCGCGACATGCAAAAGTTATTCGATGGCTTGAATGTGAAATTCATCGAGCGCACGGTCATCTTTGGCGCGTATGACAACATCATTGCCCGCTTCGGCCCGTTGGGGAAAATACTGCGCGCACTGTTGCAATTTCTCGAGTCCACGCCGCTGAAGGGATTGGGTCTCTCGCATTTTTGGGTGGTTGAGAAACTGTAAAAACGTAGCGCGAGATACTATCTCGCGCTACGTTGCCTAGATATGGATCGGCGTCCCGCTTGCGCCGTGCGCCGCTTCCATCAGGGTCTCGGAAAGCGTCGGGTGCGCGTGGACGTTGCGTGCAATCTCATGCGGGGTGAGTTCCATCATTTGCGCGAGGGTGAGTTCGGGCAGGAGTTCGGTCACTTCAGGGCCGATCAGATGCGCGCCTAAAATCTCGCCATATTTTTCATCGGTGATGATCTTGACGAAGCCCGCGTAATCGCCCAGCCCCAGCGCCTTGCCGTTTGCCTGGAAGGGAAATCGCCCAACTTTGATGTTGAATCCCTTTTCGCGCGCCTGCGCTTCCGTATACCCGAACGAAGCAACCTGCGGCTGGCAGTACGTGGCGCGCGGCATCATGTCGTAATCGAGCGTGATGGTTTCTGCGCCCGCGATATTTTCCGCGCAGACGATGCCCATCGCCGAGCCGACGTGTGCCAGCATGAGTTTGCCCGTCACATCGCCGATGGCCCAAATGCCAGGGACATTGGTTTGCATCTTTTCGTCCACTTCGACAAAGCCGCCGCGCTCGCTGATTTTGACTCCCACCGCTTCAAGCCCAAGCCCCTTGCTGTTCGGCGTGAACGAAGTTGCAACCAATACCTGATCCACTTCCAGAGTCTCGTCTGGCAGTTTCACCTTCACCTTATCGCCGCTGACGGCAATGCTCTCGAACTTGATGTTCGTCTTGATCTTGATGCCCGCCTTGGTAAGTTCCTTCGTCAATTCCTTGCTGATCTCTTCGTCTTCACGCGGCAGGACGCGCGGCAATAATTCTATGATTGTCACATCCACGCCGTAGGAATTCCAGATGGTGGCAAATTCCACGCCGATGGCTCCCGCGCCCACGATGACCGCCGACTTTGGAAGCGCATCCTGCATGATGGCTTCGGCGTAGGTGACGATCTTTTTCCCGTCCACGGTCACGCCTGGGAGCATAGCCGCGCTCGCTCCTGTGGCGATGATGATGTTCTTTGCCTTGAGTTCAGTGGCTTTGCCGTCTTTGTCTGTGACAGTAAGCGTATCTTTCGCCTTGAATGTCGCCGCTCCCATGAACACGGTAATGCCGTTCTTCTTCATCAAAAAGCCTACGCCTTTGGTGAGCCTGTCTGAATTCGAGCGCGAGCGTTTGAATGCCACGCTGTAATCCAGTTTGAGATTATCAAACGAGAAGCCAAAATCTTTTGCGCGGTGACGAAGGGTATGCGCCACCTCCGCATTTTTGAGCAGGGACTTGGATGGAATACAACCGATATTCAAACACACGCCGCCCAGCCATTGCTTATCCACGATTGCGACTTTCTGCTTCAATTGCGCCGCGCGAATTGCCGCCACATATCCCGCAGGCCCAGCGCCGATGACAACCACATCGAAATTTTCTGCCATGAGAAATATTCTCCTAAATGTAAAAAGGTTAAGGGCGATTATACCCTTAACCTTTTCCATCTTCTTTCGTAGTCACGCTTGCAGCGTGACGAACTTGAAAGAGAGATTGTCACGCTAAAAGCGTGACCTACAGCGTGGCTTTCAAAAACTCCATCGTCCGATCCCATGCCAACTGCGCGGCAGCGGGATCATATTCGGGGCGGTCACTTTCCATGAACCAATGAGCAACTCCCGGGTAGATGTGAAGCGTGTAATCCACGCCGGCATCCTTCATTTGCCCAAACTTCTTGTCCACCCATTCCTGCGGCTCCCATTCGTCGTTATCGCTGAAATGCCCCATCACCTTCGACGTGATCTTGCTCACGTCCACATCTTCATTGCCGTAAAAAAGAACGGTCGCTCCAACCTGATCTGGAACGTTGGAGGCAACGATCAACGCCCACGCCGCGCCCATCGAAAAACCGATCACGCCGATCTTACCCTTCACCAACGATTGCAGATGATCTTTCGCTGTGAAGACCGTCGCGCCGATAAAGTCGCCGTCGCTTTTTTCCATCAACGCTTTGGCTTCATCAATCGTCCTGGCAACCTGCCCATTGCGCAAGTCGGGCGCGAGGACGGTAAGTCCCTGCGCGGCAAGGCGGTCGCAAAACTCTTTGAAGAACGGCTTCAACCCCCACCAGGCGTGCAACAATAAAATCCCTGGCCCGCCGCCATCGGCGAGATACGCATCAACCAATTTATCATTCACCTTCAATTGAATAGTAGACATGGGAATCTCCTTTTGAATGATTATATGTACATTTGTTCTAATTATCAAGCAAAAGAAAAGGCGACTTTCATCGCCTTGGAGTGCGTCGCACCTGACTCGATGAGACGAAGCCCACCTTTGGATTTATCCCATTAATGAGAAAATCCTACCCGTCTGGTGCGACGCACCTACAACCACCGCCTCACCCTTGACCTGTAACCTGCGTACTGCTCTTTGAATTTTTTCTCCAGATAGGCTTCTTCCTTCTCAATGACCAACCGACTCATGGTCGTGCCAAAGAACGGAGCGGCGACGATTCCCCAATAAATCCCCGAATTGAGCGGCAGACCGATGACCATCAACAGAAAGCCCAGATAAATCGGGTTGCGCGTGAAGCGATAAATGCCGCCCGTCACCAGCGCCCTAACCGAGCCATGCGGATCGAGCGTCGTCCGTGCTTTTCTGAATTCGATGAACGCGCCCACGCCGAGCAGAAAGCCAATGAAAGTCATACCCAAACCGACGTATCTTCCAGCTGCGGGAACTTCCAACGGGATGGGAACAAATCTCTGCAACACCATCGCCACGACGATATAAAACAACGCCACAAACGGCGGGTGGATGTTTTTGTTGATATTCGGACTGTCTTTTGATTTATCTGTCATATGTTTCCTTTACTCTATCAAACCTGACACTTGGAACTTGGAACTTGAAACTTGAAACTTGAAACTTGGAACTCTAACTCCAATTCTCCAACGTCTCCTTGACCTTCGCTAGGAACCAATCTGCCGAAGCGCCGTCGAGAATGCGATGATCGAAGACGAAGGACATATACACCATCGGGCGGATGGCAATCGCATCGTCTATCACAACTACTCGTTTCTGCATCGCGCCAACGCCGAGGATTCCCGCTTGCGGTTGGTTGATGACGGGAAATGCAAACAGCGATCCGCTCACACCATGATTGGTCAACGTGAACGTGCCGCCTTTAACGTCATCAGGTTGAAGTTTCTTGTTTCGAGAGCGCACAGCCAGATCGTTGACGGAGCGCGCCATCGCCAACAAAGACAAATTATCCGCGTTCTTGATGACGGGCACGATCAAGCCGTCTTCACCGAGAGAAACCGCCATGCCAAGATTAATATTCTTATGAACCAGCAACCCTTCATCCGTCCATGAGGAGTTGGTTTGCGGAAAGGCTTTCAATCCCGCCACGATTGCCATCATGAAATACGCCGTAAATGTGAGGTTGACTCCGTCGCGCTCGAATGCGGCTTTATTCGCGGCGCGATGTTTGGCAACCTTGCTCATGTCCGCTTCCATCACGGTCAACACATGCGGAGACGTATGCTTCGACTCAACCATGTGCGCGGCAATTTGCTTGCGGATGGTGGAGTGCTTGATTAATTGATCGCCAAGAGTGGGCTGGGCGTTGAACGTTGGACGTTGAACATCTCGACCTTCGACTTTCGACTTTTGACCTGATGACACATACGCCAACACATCATTCTTCGTGATCCGCCCATTCAAGCCCGTACCATTGACCTGAGACAAATCTACGCCATGCTCGGAGGCGATTTTAGCAACGACAGGGGAGATGAAACCCAAATCGGGGGACGGGGTGCGAATTACTGCTTCGGTCGGTTTGGAACTTGAAACGGGCGCACTTGAAACTTCCACGCTTTCCCCTGGCTGACCGATCACTGCCAGCAATTCACCCACCTTCGCGGCGACGCCTTCCTGCGCGATGATTTGCAACACCGTTCCCGTTGCAGGGGCGGGGATTTCCGTGTCCACCTTGTCGGTATTCACTTCAAGCAATGGCTCCAACTCTTTGATGGAGTCGCCGACTTGTTTGAGCCATTTCGTGACGGTAACTTCATCCACCCCCTCGCCGAGACGGGGAACTAAAACTTTTGTCGCCATATTATCTCCGAGTAATCAGTGACCAGTAATCAGTCATCAGTGTTATCGTCATCCGATTCGATAAAGTAGACAGCCGCTTCCTCACGGACGGTGCGCGGCGGTTCGCCACAGAACATATCGGCTTTGTCCATCATACCGTTGAGCATACGCCCAATCTCGATACATTTTTGCATAAGTTGTGCGCTGGTTCTTTGATCAATGTAATCTTCTTCAAACGCAGTCTCGATCCAATGCTGAGTTTCCATCTGCTCCCCGTCTGAATCTGTCAATTTGCTGATGAAATGCTTTTCATACCGTCGCTTTGCCCATGATTCGGCGATATTTGCGCCAATCGAACGTGATGAACGACGGATCTGATCGGTCAATGCAAACTTCTCATCCCGTGGAAAAGATTTCGTAAGCGCGGAAATCTCCCGCTGTAACTGGCGGCTTTTCTGATAGACGATCAAATCACGAAAACTGCCCGCGTGCTTCAATCCATTCATGGTTTCTCCTTTACTGTTTACTGTTCACTGATTACTCGATCACTGATAACTGAAACACTGGATACTTCCCAGGATCAACCTCATTCAGCATCTCGTAAACTGCATCAAAAACATTCTCCGCATTCGGCTTCGACCAGTAATCTCCATCGCTTCCATACGCGGGACGATGTGCCTTTGCAGATAAAGTCCGCGCGGGGGAATCCAAATGGAAATAGCCGCCCTGCTTCTCGATGACTTCCTGCATCATGTATGCGGTCGCGCCGCCTGGGACATCTTCATCAACAAATAAAATTCGGTTGGTTTTCTTGAGAGCCTCAACAATTTTTCCATGAATATCAAAAGGCATCAACGATTGCACGTCAATCACTTCCGTATCGATTCCAACTTTCGATAATTTATCGGCGGCGTCCAAAACCACGCGGCAGCACGCACCGTAGGTGACGATGGTTACATCCTTCCCTTCGCGGATGGTTTCGGGAATGCCCAATGGCAAAGTGATCTCACCGATGTTATCGGGCAATCTTTCTTTCACGCGATAGCCATTCAACACTTCAACCACAATTGCAGGCTCGTCGGATTTCAAGAGCGTGTTGTAAAAACCAGCGGCGCGGGTCATGTCACGCGGGACGAGAACATACATGCCACGCGTCAAACTCAAAATACCAGACATCGGCGAGCCTGCGTGCCACACACCTTCGAGTCTGTGTCCACGCGTGCGGACGATGACGGGCGCTTTTTGTCCGCCAGCGGTACGCCAGTGCAGAGTCGCCAGATCGTCGGACATAATTTGCAGGGCATACAATACATAATCAAGATATTGAATCTCGGCAATGGGTCTCAGTCCGCGCATCGCCATGCCAATCGCCTGTCCAAGAATCGTCGCTTCGCGGATGCCCGTGTCGGTCACGCGGAACTCGCCATATTTTTCCTGCATCCCTTTGAAGCCCTGGTTCACGTCGCCAAGTTTGCCCACATCCTCGCCGAACGCAATGAGTCTCGGCTCGCGCGCCAGCGCAGAATCAAACGCGGCATTGATCACTTCAAACCCAAACATCGTCGGCGACGAATCGGAATACACAGGCTTGACCTCGTCCACCTTCATCGCCGTCCCCGAATACAAATGCGAGCCGTATCGCTCCACGTTCAACTTGTCGTTTTCAAATTTCCATTGGATTAAAACCTGCTTCGTCGGATTCGACTCGTCCCTCAATATTCTCAACGCTTCATGCGCGATCGTGTGGATGTCACGCCTCGTATACGACGGGAGGCTTGCCAGCCGATCTTTGAGCATTCTCAACTCTGACGCATGATTCGATGAGCCAGCGATCTCTTCGAGCATGTCCATCACTTGATTGCGCTCATCACTGATGGGAGCAAGATACGCGTCCCATGCGGCTTTGCGGAATCCTTCTACAGCTTCGTAGTCTGCCTTTTCAACAGAATCAAGCTCGGGCGCGGAAATGATGCGGTTGGTTATCATCCACTGACGCATCTTCTTGAGCCCGTCAAATTCCTCTTCCCACTTGAGTCGTTCGGGAGTCTTGTATCGCTCGTGTGAACCGCTTGTGGAATGACCCTGCGGCTGAGTCACGTCAATGACGTGGACGAGTGCGGGGATGTGATATTCGCGCGCGACCTCGGCGGCGGTGAGATAGGTTTCGAGAAGCGCGGGATAATCCCAGGCGCGGACGGTGTAATGATCGTATCCGTTTTGGGCTTTGTCCGGCGGGGTGTGGGGGTCGCGCTCGAAGCCTTTGAGCAACGCGCCGATATTTTCCTTGACCATCTGAAATTGATTCGGAACGGAGATGCCGTAGCCGTCGTCGTAGATGGTGACGACGGCGGGCGCTTTGAGGACGCCGATGGCGTTGACCGATTCCCAAAACAAACCTTCAGATGTGGATGCGTTGCCGATGGTGACAAAGGTGACTTCATCCCCGTTGTTGGAAAAATCTTTTTGATCTTGCAGTTCTTTTACTTTTCGATAGATGACCGATGCGTACGCAAGCCCAACCGTCCTCGGCATTTGCGCGCCCGTCGGCGAAACATCCGATGCCGTGTTGTAAAGTTGAGTCTGCGGACGCCATGAACCGTTTGGATAAAGATGGCGCGTGGCGAAGTGCGCGTTCATCTGCCTGCCGCCGCTGGCGGGGTCGTAGGTGATGTCGGCATGGGCGTAGAGTTGCGCAAAAAATTCCTGGATGCTCATCACGCCTAGCATGAACATCCAGGTCTGGTCGCGATAATAGCCCGAACGCCAGTCGCCTTTTTGAAAGGCGCGCGCAATCGCGAGTTGCGCGATCTCTTTTCCATCGCCGAAGATTCCAAACTTTGCCTTGCCGCTTAAGACTTCTCTTCTACCGATAAGCGAAGCCTGCCTGCTTTGATACGCGAGGCGGTAATCTTTGATGATTTCTTCTTTCTCGAGGGGAAGCGCAATCGTACCCTTCTTTTTGTTGGGCATGAATCTCTCCTGAGTTGGTGTTGAGGGCGATTATAAAGGCTTGCCCTGAGTTTGTCGAAGGGATGAAGGATGAATGATGAAGGATGAAGAGGGATAAAAGAAAAGGCGGACATCTCTGCCCGCCACTGGTCACTGGTCACTGACCTACTTCAACCTCTCCGCCACGATCTCCGCCACATCCTTAACCTGTATCGAATCGCCATCGCCCTTTGCGGCATCGGTCATCATCGTCAAACAGAACGGGCATCCCACCGCCACCATATCTGCGCCTGTGGATTTGGCTTCGGCGAAGCGGGTTACGTTCACGCGCGATGTGCCTTGCTCCTCTTCCTTCCACATCTGTGCGCCGCCCGCGCCGCAGCAGAAGGATTTGGCTGAATTGCGCGGCATCTCCACCGTTTCCATGCCTGCCGATTTCAACGCATCACGCGGCGCATCAGTGACTTTGTTGTGCCGTCCCAAATAGCACGGATCATGAAAGGTCACTTGTAATTGGTCATTGGTAATTTGTAATTGGATTTTTCCTGCGCCGACCAACTCGTTGATCAACTGCGTATGGTGAATCACCTGATAATTTCCACCAAACGCGGGATATTCATTTTTTATCGTGTGCAAACAATGCGGACAGGTTGTCACGATTCGTTTCGGCGCGACCTCATTCAAAATTTCAACATTCTGTGTCGCCAGCCCGAAGAAAATATCTTCGCGCCCCGCGCGTCTCGCAGAGTCGCCTGTGCAGGCCTCGTTCTTGCCGAGCACCGCATAATTGACTCCCGCCGCGTTCAAAATTTTCGCAAAGGCTTGCGCTGTCTTTTGGGCGCGGGAATCGGTCGCAGGCGCGCAACCAACCCACCATAAAATTTCAGGCTCGGCATTTTGTTCAATCGTCGGCACGTTGAGTCCCTCCGCCCATTTCATGCGGTCAGCCTGCGAAACGTTCCAGGGATTCATGTTGCGTTCCATGCCCTTGAACGCCGTCTCCAACTGCTTGGGGAAGGCGCTTTCCATCATCGAAAGATTTCTACGAATATCCAAAATGTCGCGCATCGGTTCATTGCCGACGGGGCAAATGTCCACGCACGCGCCGCAGGAAGTACACGCCCATACCGCTTCTTCTGAAATCAAATCGAGCATAGACACATCCGTCGTGCCGCCATTGTTGAAGTGGTAACGCTTGTTGATCTCCAGCGCGGCAGGCGAGAGCAATTTGCCAGTGTTGTACGCGGGGCAAACTTCCTGACAGCGGAAACACATGATGCAGGCGTAACTATCCATGATCTGTTCCCAGCCGAGGTCTTTCATTTTCGCCGCGCCAAATTGCTCGATGGATTGATCGTCGAGGTTGATGTAACTCAACTGCCCGATGGATTTTCGTTCGGGCTTCAATGCGAAATTGATCGGGGCAAAAAATAAATGAATATGTTTTGAATATGGAAAATAAGGAAGGAAGGCGACAACCGCGCCGATGGATAACCAAAACGCGATTCTTTCCCCGGCGATCAAAGACCCCGCTTCCCACCCTGACCATAGGCCTGCCACTGCTGAAATGGTTGGTTGCCAGCTGTCAGTGACTCCTGTCCCCGCCACGAAAAAGGATTCTCCGAACAGACGCGCCGTGTTGTGCGTGAAAATGAACAACGCAACAATGGCGGAATCGCGCATGATTCCGAATCGCGCTTTCGGGTGGAGCAATGTCGTTTGGCGCGTGGATAGAGTCGCAGGTCTGAGAATGAAGCGGCGGATTTCCATCGCAATGATGCCGACGAGAATCGCCACATTCGCCACATCCGCAAACAGGCGATAGAAGTCCCCAAACCATCCCAGGTGGTCGAGCAGTTTGAATTCCGTGTAGGCGTAGATCAGATCCGCAAGGTTGATGAGAAGGAAGGAAAGAAATCCCCAGCCAATCAGCGCGTGCAGGATCGAAGGCCACAGACGGAAACGAAAAACGGGTTGGAAGAGACCGACCTTGACGATGAGCGCTCCAATCCGTTTCCAAATCAGCGACCAATCAATTTTTCCCTGCCCGCTGGAAATGTGACCGATGATTTTCATCACACCGCGGTAGGTGAAATAAAGCGAAACGAGTGTTGCAATGACAAAGAAGATTTTTTCAATGAGCGTGAGCATGGCAACTCCCAGATGAGGAATATTGCCAAGTGTAGCACAAATGGCGGGATAAAAAACGACCGCGTCAGGCGGATTTTTGAGCGACAACCCACTGATCGCGTCCGTTGGACTTGGCCTCGTACATGGCATTGTCTGCGCGGTTGAGTAAAGTGTCCCAGGTATCCGCGCCGTGCTGGAATTGCGCCACGCCGATGCTGATGGTGACCTTCAACTCCTGTTCGCCTTTGTTTATGCTGATGGCTGTCTCACGCACCAGATTGCACAAACGCATGGCCTGTTCCGCCGCGGCGATTGAATCGGAATTGGGCAGGATGATGAGAAATTCCTCGCCGCCGTATCTCCCCACTATGTCCGGGTGGCGGATGTGATCCCGCAATTGATGGGCGATCTGTTTCAGCACTTCATCCCCGGCGGGGTGGCCATGCGTGTCGTTGATGATTTTGAAATGATCCACATCCACGATGGAGATCGAAAGTTGGTTGTTGTATCGTTCGGCGCGCAGGACCTCATCCTGAAGTTCCTTGATGATGATGCGACGATTGGGCAGGAAGGTCAGCGGATCCGTTTCCGCCACCTCCCGCGCCTGGATCATGATGCCTTCCATTTCGATCTGCTTGTTGCGTGCCAGTTTTTTGGTGACCTCGCTCTCGATCTGGAACAGTTTCACCTGTTTGTTCAGGCGTTCGAGAATGTCCTGAAAGGCCGAATCCAAATGAATCTCTTCGGCGATGAAAAGCGAGCGGCCGTTTTCTGTAGGGAGCAGGAGACACTCACACTGCACCGCGAGTTCCTCCCTGCCGGCCGGCAGGTGAATCTTGATGATCCAGTGTTCCTTTGTTTTTGAATTGAGTTTGGATGCGATCTGTTCCCGGTCCTGCGGGGAAAAATAATCCTCCAGTTTGGAGGCTGTGGGAAATAACTTCCTGTACGAATCAAAAGCGCGATTCCATGAAACCAGTGTGCCGTCGTTTTCAACGAGCGCGACCATGGCGTGGATGTTCTCGAGAATTTCCCCCGCGTCGTTCGTGGATATTGATTCCGCCAGTTGTTTCATGTTCCAATTTTAGCCCATCCATTGAACGTTTGTGCCCCACCTTACAAATTTAGCAACATTACATCCCTGTAACTTTAACGCGCCCCTCTCCTCCCAAATTGACGTTCCAGCGCGTCCACCGATAAATGGATCATCGTCGGTCTGCCGTGCGGACAGGTGCGCGGAGACTGGCAGGCTTCGAGATCGTTCAACAAAGCGCGTTGTTCTTCGGTGGTGAGAACCTGCCCGCCTTTGACCGCCAGCCGTTTGCAGACTCGCGCCGCAAGTTTCGCCTCCACCTCCGCTTGAAGCGGGGTTTCATCCTCTTCAAAATCCTCCACCAATGCCCTCAGCGCAGACGAAGGATCGCCGCCTGCAAACAGCGCCGGCATCGCGCGGACTTGAAACATGTTCGTGCCGAACTCCTCCACCTCGAAACCAAAATGATTCAAAAACGGCAGTTGAGTCATCAGCGCCTTTGCCGATTGCGGAGGTAAAGTCACAACCTCGGGCGCGAGCAAAGCCTGCGAGGGGATACTTTTCTTATCGTGTTGCGCCATCAACTTCTCGAACAGCACCCGCTCATGCGCCGCATGTTGGTCTATCAAATACAATCCATCAGGTCCTTCCGCCACGATGTAGGTGGAACCGATCTGGCCGATGAGGCGGAGCAGGGGAATGGTGGGGAAGGTTTCTGAGGGATGAGTATCTGAGTAACGAGTAACGAGGGATGAGGAGGAAGCTGGAAACTCATTGCTCGTTTCTTGTCCCTCATTACTTGTCACTCGCATCTCGTCACTTGCCTCCCCTGCCATCGTCCAATCAATCCCAATCTCCCTCGGCTCGGATGGAGCGCTCCGCGAACCCCACAACTGCGGCGAGACCGAAGCCACAGGCGTGTATGCCAGCAATGCCTTGCGCGCCGACCGTTGCACGAAACTGAAAATCTTATCCTGATTTCGGAATCGCACCTCCGCCTTGGTTGGGTGTACGTTCACGTCCACTTCTTCGGGAGCGATTTCCAAAAACAACGCCGTGAGCGGATAACGTCCCACCATCAACAGGGTGTGATAGGCTTGCAACAATGCTGTCGTCAGGGAATATTCCTGCACCCAGCGGCCATTGACGAAGAAGGTAATTTCTTTTCGATTTGAACGAGTCAATGAAGTGGGGCTGATGAAACCTGTCAAAGTCATTCGCCCTGAGCTTGTCGAAGGGTCCTCTTGCGCCATCACCTCGAGCATCTGCTTGGCAACATCCACGCCGTACAACGCGGCGAGAATGGAACGCCTGTCGCCGTCGCCGGCAGTTTGCAACGTGACTTGTTTTCCGTCCGTCACTTTGAAGCGCACGTTCGGGTATGCCAGCGCGTAGCGCGTGACCAATGCGTCAATCGCGCGCCGTTCGGTCACATCGGTTTTCAAAAATTTCAAACGCGCAGGCACGTTGTAAAAAAGATTTTCCACGCGCAGAACCGTTCCCACAGGCGCGCCAACTTTTTCCACTTTGCCCGAAATGCCGCCGTCCACTTTTAATCGCGCGCCTTCCTTTGCAGAAGCAATACGCGAAGTGATCGTCATGTGCGAGACCGATCCAATCGAAGCCAGGGCCTCACCTCGGAAGCCCAATGTCGAAATGTGGAACAGGTCCTCGGACTGAACCAGTTTCGAGGTCGCATGCCGCGAGGTGGCCAGTTCCAATTCGTCGGCGGGAATCCCAATTCCATCGTCCGCCACTTCCACCAAAGTCCGCCCCGCATCCGCAATCGAAATGGAAATATGTTTCGCGCCTGCATCGAGCGAGTTTTCGGTTAACTCCTTCACAACAGAAGCGGGACGCTCGACAACCTCGCCCGCCGCAATTTGCGAAGAAACCTCGGAAGATAAAAGACGAATAGGCATGGGCAGATTATAATCGTCTCATGCGATTTACCACGATTTTTTTCGACCTCGACGACACGCTTTACCCGCCCGCCACAAATTTGTGGCTTGCCATCAAAAGCCGCATGAACGATTTTATGCGCGAGCGAATGAATATTCCAGCCGATGAGATTCCCGCGTTGCGCGAAAAATATTATCTGCAATACGGCACAACATTGAAAGGCCTGGAGAAACATCACAATATCAATGTAGCGGATTTTCTGGCCTATGTGCATGACCTGCCCCTCGGCAGTTACCTGACTCCGGACCCGGTTCAACGCGAAGTCATCGCTTCATTGCCGACCCGCAATCTGGTCTTTACAAACGCAGACATTCCCCACGCTGAAAGAGTGTTGACCGCGCTCAACCTGCGCGATCTTTTTTCCGCCATCGTGGATGTGACCACCGTCGCCCCGTATTGCAAGCCCATGCCCGAGTCGTTCGACATCGCCATGAAAGTCGCGGGCGAGACCGATCCCTCGCGCTGTGTGATGATCGATGACCTGCGCCGCACCACCCGCGCCGCGCGCGAGGCTGGCATGTTCAGCATTCTCTACGACGGTTCATGGTCGGTGGATGATGCCGACGCGCATTTTACAGACTGGAATGAACTTGTGAATATTTTGGAGGCTCAAAATGGAATCAAATAGAGCATTGATCGGAGCCGCCATCTTCATCATCCTTGTCATCGGCGCGAATTTTGTCATGTACGCTGTTGCACGCGGCTGGGTGAAATCGAACCAGAAAGGGTTTTTGGAAACGCTCAGCAAATCCTTGAACGCATCCAATCAGAAAAAAGACAAGTCAATGGATGAACTTCGCCAGCGGATCGAAGAATTGGAAAAAAAGAAAAAGGATGATGCGTAGAGCGGGTTTGCAACCCGCCGAATCCTTTTTCTTTGGGCAATGTCAGGCTGTAAGCCTGACCTGCTTATGACACCTTCTTACACAAATCGAACAAAGAATTCAGCAAACGTTAATCCTTGAATGGTATCTTTTTTCCGGTAAGCCAAATTTGGAGGCATTTGTGAACAACTCTACTTTAAAGTATATCTTCGCCGCATTGGTCGTGATCGTGCTTGTGCTTGGCGCGTTTGCAGGCGGATTCGTCATTGGGCACCTTGACCTTGTCCCGCTCGTGAGCATCCCCGGCATCTCTGCGCCGGAACAGCCGCTCGTTTCCACCGCGCCGACGACCTCTCCCGAACAACAATCCGCCACCCCTGCGGAACTTCAGGACCTCTTTGCGCCGTTTTGGGAGGCATGGACTCTCGTCCACGAGAATTACGTAGACCAGCCCGTGGACGACCTGGCCTTGATGCGCGGCGCCATCAGCGGAATGATGCAGGCGCTTGGCGATAAACATTCCACCTATATGGACCCGACCACCTACGAACAAGCCAATTCCAGCCTTGCCGGTGAATACGAAGGTATTGGCGCCTACGTGGATACGACCACAAAGTATCTCACCATCACCAGTCCCATGC
>JBBIUO010000058.1:0-14765 GCA_037440205.1 Chloroflexota bacterium | reverse complement strand
ATCGACGCCGCCGACGCGTCGGGGACACTGCTCTTCGACGTCGGCAACCGGCGCTGGAGCGACGACGTGCTCGCGGCGCTCGAGCTCCCGCGCGAGTGGCTGCCGCCTGCGCACGAGTCGACCGAGGTCGCCGCCGCAGGCGACCAGGCCGGACAGCACGAACCCGAGCAGCGCCGCCGCGGCCACCGGCGTGCTGATCGGCGCGTTGGCGCTGGCGCTTGGCTCATGGTATTTCTTCACCCGCCGCCCCGAATGGCAGACGATGATCTTCACGTCACTGGCATTCATGCAGGTATTTCAGGCGCTGGCCTCGCGTTCATCGAGGGTGTCGTTGTTCAAGATGGGGTTGTTGAGCAATCCATTATTGGCTGGAATGGCTCTGCTCGTGGTCGCCCTGCAAATGATGGTGATGTACGTCCCCGCGCTGGCGCATTTCTTCGAGGTGATTCCGCTCAGCAGCTGTGACCTCGCCATTGCCGCCTCGATGGGTGTGGTGGTGTTTGCGGTGATGGAGTTGGAGAAGAAGTGGAAACAGTGATCAGTGATCAGAAAACCCGTCTCGTGTGAGGCGGGTTTCTTTATCGCTACTCAATTTCTTCCTTGATTTTTTGAACAACCTGACTGATGACTTTTTCTTCCGCAGGCGACAGGTCTTCTTTTTGAACTTTATCGTAGATCGTAATCAGCCAAATCGTATTTCCTTTGACAAGGTAATAGATCACGCGATACCCGCCTCGTTTGCCGCGTCCTTTGGCGGGCATTCTGGCTTTCCTTGCTCCGCTTGTGCCTGAAATGACAGGATGAATTTCCGCGTTGAACGTTTCGATAAAGGCTTCAAAATCCTCCCGCAAGCCCGGGTTATGTTTGCGGAGCGACTTTAGATCGCGGTCGAATTGCGCGGTGAAGATGAAGCGGTAATTCATCAAGAATCCCCAAACACCTTATCCAAATGCGCAGACAGTTCTTTGGGCGTGTTGACTTCCGTAAAGCGTCCGAGAAGAATATCCTGCAAACCCGCTGCCAGCCTTTCCCCTGCCGTGAGCAATTCCAAGACGCTCTCATCCATCACCGTCACAAAAACAACGGCGTCTTCGGGCAGTTTTACGTTATCGAGCAATTGAATCTTTCCGTTGTGGACAGTGGCGCGTAAAGTGGGATAAACCATGTTGACTTCCTTTCGTAACTCGTAAGACAGCGATGGAGATTATATCATTGCGATTTACGCCGCTACGCGGCTGCTCGATCATCAGCCCTCGCAATGACATGCTGAAACGATGAGGCGGTTTTTTGTATAGAGTCATTGTCTCAACCGGGATAGCCCGCTTATCACCAAAATAACAACGGACAACAAAACAAACGGTATGGCAAGGCAAAGGATGATGGTGAACTTGGGCAGCGCCATCCAAAAAGCGATTCTTGCGGGAAGATCGTCCGCGCCCGAGTTCAACATCCGTAAAAGCGCGATATTTTCGATGACGTCGAACAAGCCCGCAACCGGCAGAATCCACCCGATGGTCAGACCCGCTAAAGACAAAATGCCTTTATTTCCTTCCGCGACCCAAAAGCAAATGAAGCTCAACGCGGCAACATAGGCCAGGATGAAAAGGAAATCCATCCAGGTTTGATATTTGGCAACGTTGACGGTGTCCTCACCCCAGTTGTCAAGTATATTTTTGGCGGTTTCACTGTCTTTTGCAAGTTCAAAGGAAATGACCCCGTACGGCGTTATGCAGGGCTTCTTCAATTCATCGGCTTTCATCTGGGAACTCACCCCGACAAAGACGGCGGCCAGAACGACAAGCAATACCCATCGGTTTATCTGCACAAAGCGAAGGGGATTCCCAAATGACTTTGCGCCCATGTACCCAATGAAAATTGCAACGCCCAAGATCGCAATCGCCAACAACCACTCGGGAAGCGACTTCAGTTTTCCAATTCCATCAACCCAGAATCCGTTGTACATATCGCACCGCTCCTTTTTCAGGTTCTTGTCAAAACTACACGGCCAATTCACTGTCCACTGATTACTGCTCACTGATCACTCATATTCCCCTTGCCAGCACCTCCTCCAACTCCTCTTCCATCAACGGAATCGGATTCCCCTTGTAACTGTTCGCCTTCAATGTCTTTTTCACCGCTTCGGGGATTCGCGCTTCGGTCATCCCATGCGCCGAAAGCGGCGGGATATTCAACTCGCGCACCAAATCACTCACCCATTTCACGCCGTCCCATGCGGAGGCAGAATCATTTTCCGTCACGATCCTGGCAATTTCAGCATATCGCTCGATTGCGACATGCCCCGCATGACGACTCTCCAACGCTTTGAGATTCGCCTCCATTACCAGCGGAAGCAGTTTCGCGCAAAGCGCCCCATGCGGCGCATCGAGCATTCCGCCGAGCGGCCCGGCGAATCCATGCACAGCGCCAAGCGCGGCATTCGCCAGCGCCAGCCCGCCAAACAAACTCGCCAGCGACATATCCTCGCGCGCCGAAGAATCCACACCGTTGTGAAAAGCACGGCGCAACGACTTCGCCGCGCGGTGAATCCCTTCGCGGCAAATGGCATCGGTCATCGGGTTGGCTTTGATAGAAACGAACGGCTCGATCAACTGCGTCAGCGCGTCCAGGCCCGTGCTGGCGGTGATGGCCGATGCGCTGGCGAGAATACGTCAACTCGGGGTCAACGATTGCAACCATCGGCAACATCATCGGGCTTCGCAAACTCACCTTCACCCCATGCGCAGGCGACCCAATCACCGCATTGCGCGTCACCTCCGAGCCTGTCCCTGCTGTGGTGGGGATGGCGATATAAGGCAGTGGCGCATTCACAATCGGCTGGCCTTTGCCGATCACTTCGAGATAATCGAACACATCGCCGCGATTCGTCGTCAATGCGGCAATGGCCTTACCCGCATCGAGCACACTACCGCCGCCGAGGCCGATGACCATATCCGCGCCATGTCGAAGCGCAAGGTCAACCCCATTGGAAACCGTATCAACTGTCGGCTCGCCATGAAGCGCAAATTCATCGAACGGGATTCCCTGCCCAGAGAGAATCTCCTTCACGCGCAGAATCGCATCCGACGAATTTCCCCGCACAAAAAGCAGACGCTTCGCACGTCCCTTGAGTTGGTCGGCCAATCCATTTAATTTTCCCGCCCCGAACATGATTCGATTCGCGGTGGCGAATTCAAACGCAGACATGGTTCACCTCGGGTAACGCGAGATAAAATCTCGCGCTACTTTGGAAAAATATTTGTGTATTTGATTCCCTGCCGCGGCTCGGCCATCATCTCTGCGACCGTGTCGCGCCACCTGGCGTAATGCGCGGTCTCCTTGTGCGCGGCGGATGCTTCTGCCGTTTTATAAACTTCGACAAGGATGAAGCGCGTAGGATCGTCGTTTTGCTGAATGACATCGAAGCGAGCGACGCCCTCCTCCTTCACACTGTTGGATGCGTTCTCGACGCTCGCCTGTTTGAACGCTTCGATGAACTCAGGTTTGACATGCACATGGACAAGAACGATATTCATGTTATCTCCTTGTGGGTATTTTCAAAGCGTAGTAACGACTTCAGTCGTTCGGGTAAAAGCGACTACACCTGCCCTGACGGGCAGTGCCAGGGAAGTCGCCACTACGAGTGCCTTTTCGTGAAGCACTGATTTTGGAAATAATCCCAGCCACAATTGATAGGCGCCAAAACAAAATAATGCAATCGCCGAAGCCGCAAGCATGGCGCGGTTGAATTTGGGACCAAGCCTCTGCGCGAAACCGAAAATAAGAATCACGGCGGCAAGACACGCGATCATGGTGAGATAAAACGCGGCGAGAAAACCGATGCCATTGATCGGAGATTCGTGCCAGCCGCTCAAAAGAATGGGACCTGTGACGAGCGTCCAGAAAATGTAGGGGTTGGGATTGAGAGCGTTCATCATCGCGGCTTTGAGGATGCTCTGCTGAACTCCAACGCTGTGGACAGATTGAGTATTGGCGTTAAAATTTTTCCACGATTTGTACGCGCCGTACGCAAGATAAATGATGAACAATCCGCCTGCGATGTGCAAACCTCTTTGCATCCACCCGGGAACCTGGCTGAGTACAAACACACACAACAAAATGATCGGGCCGTCGCTCACCAGCGGAGCCAGCGCGGCTGGAAGTGTACGCTTCCAGCCGCGAGTCAGGGTTTGCGAAATAAGATAGGTTTGGAACGGCCCCGGCTGTGAAGCGGCGGCGAAACCAAATCCGATGCCTTGAAGGAGATAGAGCCACATGGCAATCTACTTCATCATCCGCGCGGCTTTGCGGCCAATTTCAACCGCAAAGTTTGTGCCGCGATCCCAGGGGTACACCTGACTCATCGAAGCAAAATACAATCCTTCGATGGGCGTCTGAATATCGGGAATATTTTTCGAGTGATTCAACAGCGGCACGGGTTGGGCGTAGTTTGTCTTGTGAACCCAAATCTTTTTCACCCAATCGCGCGAGAATTCAGGGTTGAATTTTTGAAATGCGGGGATGAACCGTTCAAGCAATTGTTCATCGCTCAACGAAAAATATTCGTGACCCAATTCCAGATAATCGCCCGCGTACACAATATGGTCGCCGCCGAAATTTTCCTTCGGCACAAAATTGGTATGCTCCACCAGCGCCAAAAACGGATAGCCCTCCTCCTTCGGCACGTTGAACCAGTAATAGCCGTCCCTTGAAAGCGGATGCTTCAGCGCCAGCGTCATCACCACCGCGCCCATGGATTTCAACTCCAGCAAGCCCTTCAAATAATTTTCAGGCAGATCGGGACATAACTTCGCCATCTGATTCGGTGATAAAGTGACAAGGACTTTGTCGAAGGATTCCTCGTCCACACTTAACTTCGCGGTGAGCGTAGTTGAACCGCCCTTCGACGCGCTCAGGGCGGCGCCCGTTGCCTGATCCCTCTTAATGGATTTGACAGCCACCCCAAGTTTGATCCCCACACCCTGCTCGCGCAGTTTCTCCGCGAACAAATCGGCGAACTTTTGAAATCCGCCTTCGAACGTGCCGAGGCGTGTCGTCCGCGCTTTGATTCGCGCCCACATCCACGCCATGTTGACATCCTTGTAGAACGGCCCAAACTTGCCCACCAACAGCGGCTTCCACATCTGCTCATAGACTTGTCTGCCCGCGTACTTCAACATCCATTCTTCGGCAGTGACCTTTTCCAGCGCGCGCCAATTATTCGTGAGACGGAGAAATAATCCGACGAAGCCAAACCTGATTTTGTTCAGACCAAATCCAAGTCCAGGAAAAAGAAGCGCTTTGATAATCGAGTCAAACGGATACCATTTGTGTTTGTACAGCATCACTGTCAACGGGCGAGGAAATCGCACTTTGTCTTCCAATCCCAGATCACGGATCAACCCCAGCATTTCGCTGTCCGTTTGAAACCAGTGATGATAGAACTTCTCCACCGACCAATTCCAATGCGGCTCTTTGAATCCGCTCGCCAGCCCGCCCACATAGTCGGCAGCCTCGAAAATGGTCACGTCATGCCCTGCTTTTTTTAAATCCCATGCGGCGGCCATGCCGCCATATCCTGCTCCAATAATTGCTATTTTCATTCATCCTCATTGTATGTCATTGCGAGAGCGGTGTTCTTCCGCTCGAAGCAATCTCCCGTACCGTTGAAGATTGCTTCGTCGGGAAATGCACCCTCCTCGCAATGACGTTAGTTTTCTTCCCGCAAACTATCCGACCATTTGATTCCCTCACGCGCCAGATAATATGCTCCCAAAACCGTGATGGGAAGCCAGAGCGCAACGTGCAGGGTGAGGGTGTATCCTGCCGCGGTGGCTTGATCCACGCCATAGGCGGTCAACACCGCGATACCGGGGGCGTCGAAGGTGCCGATGTAACCCGGCGCAGACGGGATGGTTGTGGCAAGGTTGACGATGCCGTTCATCAGCATCAACGCGAAGAACGAAACACTGAAATCGAAGGCGTGCATCACGAACCAGTATTTGCCCGTCTCCAACAGCCAGATGATGACTGAGGTAACAAAGACCATCAGCACGTTAAGGGGAGATCGAAGCGAAGCGAGTCCATCCAGGAATTTGTTCGACAGGCCGATCATCCGCGCATGAAACCGTTGCGGCACAAAATGATAAATGAGCCACAGCCCGGCTTTCATGGTGGTGTGCGGAAACATAGCCGCCAGTAAAAAGATCAGCAGCGCGCCGAGAAAGATCCCCGTGCCAATCACGGCCACCTGTTGAATGTTGCCAACGAAACCGGATGCGCCCGTAAGTTTCGCCAACTCCGATAAATTGACGAACACGAAAGCCAGCATTACCACGCCGTCGAAGATGCGTTCCACGATGATGGTCGCCAGCGATGCGGAAACGGGCACGCTTTCCTTGCGTTTCAAAATGACGGCGCGCAACACTTCACCTGCGCGCGCCGGGTAGATGTTGTTGCCCATGTAGCCGATGGTGGTGATGGGAAACATGGTCTGCGTGGGAATCTTTTTGATGGGGCCGAGAAGATAATGCCAGCGCCACGCCCGCACCCACACGCCGATAAAATACACGCCGATGCCGGGAATCAACCAGAGGTAATTTGCCTTTTGAACCGTGCTCCAGAATTCATTGAGTTTGAGTCCGCGCAGGGAAAGCCAGATGAATACGATGCTGATTAGCACCCCAAGCCAGAATTGCCAGTTTTTGATTTTCATGGGCAGGATTGTACCAAAAGCAAGGAAATCTTAATCACGCCCCTTGCCGGGAAATGGACGAATGATCTCCATCCAACCTTCAGGGTTTGCGAGCGAATCGAATCCATATTGCTTGTACAACCCATGCGCGTCGCGGGTGACCAGCGTCCAGCGGCGCAGACCCTGCAAATCGGGATGGGCCATCACGGTTTCCATCAGCCACTTGCCGAGTCCATGGGCGCGGTAATCCTCGTGGATGAACACATCACAGATGTATGCAAAGATGGAATAGTCGCTGATGACGCGGGCAATGCCAATCTGTTTTTCATCTTCATACAGGCCAAAGACCAGCGAATTTTCCAACGCGCGTTTTGTGCGCTCCGGCGGACGTCCCTTCGTCCAGTAGGCGCGGGTGAAAAAATCGAGGATGATGTCAATATCAAGTCGTGCGGGATCGGTGCTGATGGTGAATTGATCGCGGTAGGTTTCGATGATTTGCTTCATGCGGCGAGTCTATCACATCATGGTATCATCGCTGGCGTTCATGTCATTGCGAGGGTGGGTATTCTTCGCCCGAAGCAATCTTCTTGTGAGTTGGAGATTGCTTCGTCGCTCGCTTCGCTCACTCCTCGCAACGACAATCAATGGAGAATCATGCTCAAACCTATTCGCTGGAACACATTTATCCGTGACTTTATCAGAATCGAGATCGGCTTTTTTCTGTTTGGACTCGCCATCACCTTGATGATCCGCGGCAACCTCGGCACAAGCGCGTGGGCGGTGCTGGAAGTGGCGCTGGCCCACAGACTCGGCATCACCATCGGAACGATGACTGTGCTGATGGGTTTCATGGTGCTTTCGGGCGCGTTGATCCTGCGCGAAAAAATTGGCTGGGGAACGCTGGGGAATATTTTGTCCATCGGGCCATGGGAGGATTTCTGGCTTTCCATCATCCCTTCCATAAAAGATAACCTGTTCCTGCAAAGCGGAATGTTATTGCTGGCAATCCTGCTGATGGGACTTGCAAGCGCCATCTACATCGGCGTGGATGCGGGCGCAGGACCGCGCGACAGTTTGATGCTGGCGATCAAACGCACCACCGGAATCAGCATTCGCGTGGCGCGCGGAATCATCGAGGTGACTGTCGTCACCATCGGCTGGTTGTTGGGCGGGCCGGTAGGTGTCGGCACACTGGTCTATGCACTTTTGGTGGGACCGTCCGTGCAATGGGGATTCAAGTTGTTCAACGTCCAGCCGCATGGCCCGGAGGCGCTGGTACCACAAGCGCCGGAGGATTAACTCGTACCACAAGATTTATCTTGCGAGCGGCAAATGCGCCGCCAAAGCACACGCAACGTGATGAAGTTTAAAAATTAAATACCGTAACCGCGTAGTTGGCGTTCTCTAACGCCAACGGGCGCGTAAGAGAACGCGCCCTACGCGATGTTGCGTGATTATTTTCTTAAAAACCATAACGTTGCGGTACCGCGCAAGGTGAGTAAATCAAGGAGAATCCATGACCGAAGAATCCACTCCTCTCGAAGAAATTGCTGAACCGCAGAACCGTTCCACGGGCGCGTTGATTTTGTTTTTGTTCATCGCCCTGCCCATGCCGCTTTGTCTGTTCATCTATCATTTCATCGTCTGGTCGACAGAACAAAGCGCGATCATTTCACTGAGCGCGAAAGACTTTGCCTGGGCCGGCGTCATTGGGCTGGCGGTTCAAGCCGTTCTCATGACGGGACTCTTTGCCGCGTTGTGGCGTTTTACCAAAGATAACCGCTTCAAGCCGGTGTACGCGGGTTTGTTCGGCGCGTCTGTGATGGGTTTCCCTGCCCTGCTTCTTCGCCTGCTCGGCCCCAACAACGATCAACTTGGTTCCATCGCGCAATTCGTCATCTGCATGATCGGCGCAGGGATCGTCATCGCGCTCCGCAAAAATAAAATTACGTGGGGAAGTTCCTCTTTGCCCTTCGGGTTGGTAGTGGCGGGCATCGGCGCAATACCGTTTGCAATTTACGGTTCATTCGGTTCGTTCGGCGACGTGGTTTTGAGTCTCTTTGCCAGCGTTGCATTTGGATTGCTTGCCGCAACATTGATGGAATCCTCAACGGGCAACCTGCTTTTGGATGGAGTCGGAATCGCCGCCGTGCTTGCCTTGCTCGGTTCCGCCATCGGCTATGATGGTTCGCAATTGCTTTTGCTTGCCATCCTGCCCTCGTTTGCGTTTGCAATTTCAGCGGTCATGCCTTCCAAGTTTGCGGCAGGCGCGGCGGCGGGTTTGCTCGCGTTTGCAGGGCTGGCCATGTTCGACCCAACCGAGTTGACGTTCGTTCTGGGTGACATCGCGGGCGTTGCTGTCAATGCAGGCAGTGTTGTCATTTTGCTTGGGTGGGTCACAAGCATCGTCGGGTTGATTCTGCGCTTCGCAACCGGATCAGGTTCAGGGTCAGGGACGAAGCGGGCAATTGGCTGGGCGGGGGCTGGCGTCATGTGGCTCGTCGTCGCCGCGGTGTTTTATCTGTTCGGCCATCCAGGAAATTATGGCGACCGGCTTTTTGTCATCTTCAAAGATCAGGCGGATATTTCCAACGTCGAAAAAATCCAGGACCGCGATGAGCGATTGACCGCGGCCTACGAGCAATTGACCGAACACGCGAACGAAACGCAGGCCGATTTGCGAAAGTTTCTCGACAAAGCAGGCATTGCGTACACGCCGTATTATTTGGAAAATGCGATGGAGATTCGCGGCGGGACGTTGATGCGGCTGTATTTGATGACCCGCCCCGAAGTGGATCGCGTCATTCCCAGCCCGCGCCTGCGTGCTGTTCCTGACGATTCTCCCACCCCCGGAGATTTTACCGATGTGAATATGGATTTGCAATGGAACATCGCCATCATCGGCGCAGACATGGTGTGGAAGGAATTCAACGTGCGCGGCGAGGGAATTGTGGTTGGGCAATCTGATTCGGGCGTGGATGGAAATCATCCCGCCATCCGCGAACAATATCGCGGCTACAACCAGGGCGACGATTACAACTGGTTCGATCCGTGGGATGGCACAACTTCGCCAAACGATGAAAACGGGCATGGCACGCACACAACGGGAATCATCCTCGGCACAAACGGAATCGGCGTTGCGCCAAAAGCAAAATGGATCGGTTGTGTGAATTTGGATCGAAACCTCGCCAACCCGGCGTTGTACCTGGATTGTATGCAGTTTATGCTCGCGCCGTTTCCGCAAGGCGGCGACCCGTTTAGAGACGGAGACCCGACAAAAGCCGCGCACGTTTTGAACAACTCGTGGGGATGTCCCACCATCGAAGGCTGTGACCCGAACGCGTTGTTGTACGCGGCGAATAATTTGAGAAGCGCGGGCATCTTTGTGGTGGTCTCCACCGGAAACGATGGGCCAAATTGCGAGACGGTTGAATCGCCCCTTTCGTTGTACGATTCTGTTTTCTCTGTCGGGGCGATGGATCAATTTGGCAGCCTCGCAGATTTCAGCAGTCGCGGACCCGTCACTGCCGATGGGTCGGGACGCACGAAGCCCGATATCATTGCGCCGGGCGTCAGCATCCTTTCCTCCACGCCGCAAGGGACGTACGCCGAATTCAGCGGTACCTCCATGGCTGGGCCGCATGTAGTTGGAGTCGTCGCGTTACTCTGGTCTGCCCAGCCCAAATTGATCGGCGACATCAACGCGACCGAGCAACTCCTCATCGAAACCGCACAACCCTATACCGGCGATACCTCCATCGGGTGCTTCACCGGAGATAATCCAAGCAATGCCTACGGTTACGGCGTTGTGAATGTGTACGCCGCTGTGAAGAAAGCGCTGGGAAAATAACATGCCAAAAATCACCCGCCCCAAATTGCCCAAAGGCTACGTGGATCATCCCATCTCCGAAGTGTCCTGGGAACACGTTGAAAAACGTCTCACCGAATCCATCAATTACTGGCTTTGCACGGTTTATCCCGATGGCCGTCCGCATGTTGTCCCCCGCTGGGGCGCATTTTTGGATGGCAAACTGTTTTACGATGGCAGCGCCGAAACACGCCACGCAAGGAATTTGGAAAAGAATCCAAATGTGACTTTGCACCTCGAAAGCGGAAACGACGTGGTCATCATGGAGGGGACATCACAACCCGCTTCAAAACCTGACCTGGAACTTGGTCGGCGACTATCGGCCGCCTACTGCGCGAAATATGAATCCGACGGCTACGCCCCGAAACCAGATCAATGGGACGAAGGCGGCCTGTACGTTTTCACCCCGCGTCAATGCCTCGCATGGACGAAGTTCTTCGAGAACCCAACGAAATTTGTGTTTGAATGACCCTCCGAACTGCCATTCATGGGAATTTAACGCAAAGCCGCCAAGACGCCAAGTTCCTATATTTTTTTCTTTGCGACTCTGCGTCTTCGCGTTAAAAAGTCCCGGCCAAACGCAATTTGATTAGCAAAGATGGAATCCCGGATTGATTTTGCGAAAGGCATAATTATGAATGAAACTTTTGTAAAACCCCGCTACGACTCGGGCGGATTCGCAGGCATCCCAAATCGAATCAAGGAGGCGTTCGCATCGAAACAATACGATGTGGTCGTGATGTTCTTCATTGACGGATTCGGCTGGCGATTCTACGAACGATTTCAAGATGCCCCCTTCATCCAGCGGATGCAAAAGCATGGAAAGATCGAAAAACTAACTTCGCAATTTTCGTCCACCACCGCCGCGCAGCGTTGATCCCGCCGAATTCGCGCGCGTGCGGGAGTGGGAGGCAAAAGGAAGAGGGGAAAATCATGACATTCGTCACTTCGCTGTAAAGCGATTCTCTGTATAATGAAATTTGAAGAACCTTGTGGGGGAAAGAGAAAAACACCCCACAAAATAAAACAAAGGACAAGCCATGAAAAAAGCGCTATTTGCAGTGTTTTTGGTTGGCGTGTTGACAGCGTGTACGCCAGTAGTTACATCTGTGTCAACGGAAACTGCGCCATCAACAGGTGGTTTATCGCTAACATCAACTCTAACCCCTGTCATGGCAACTCCCTCGCCATTGTCAACACAATTGACCGTCCCTATGACCCTTGACCCTGTCCAAGAAGAACAGCAAGGGAAGATAAAGAACGTGCTTCAAATGTATTTTGATCTTCGCTACCAAGCGCTCAGTGTCTCACCGCCGGAGGGTTTCCAAGTTAACGGCTTTGGCGATCTGGTGTCAAACGGGCCCGACGCAAAGGATTTCCTAATCACCGAAATGGCTAAACTCGCTGTTGAAAGAAAATGGTATGAGTTGAACAGGCTTAGACATGCAAAGTACGAATATTCCCTGACGTATAAAGACATTGTTGTTGATGCTTTTGCAAAAACCGCTACTGTCTCTCTACTTGAAGACTTTACCATAGTCGATGAACGGGCAATGGAACGTAACCCTGAGAAACCAAACACTACCAGGGGCAATCAGACCCATGAAATCGTTTTGCGTAATGAACAAGATCAATGGAAAATAGTCTCAGATATTTACTGGGATGCCTGGTGGCGTTCGTATCGAAAGCCGGGTATGTCCACAGACGAGATACTAAACAAGATAGATATAGAAACCAACACCATGGAAGCATCGCCAAGTCTGGAATCATCTCACGCCAGCATCGCCACAGAATTTTCTTGTAACTTCGGCGCAGATGCCTCAAGCCATCCTTACGATCGGAATGCCGCCGTGGCTTATGCACAAGGACATGCTCTTAGTTACAACCCTAATTATCCCGACTACACGGGCGAAATACTAGGAGGCGATTGCACCAATTTTATCTCCCAATCTATCTATGAGGGTGGCAATGCTTCCATGTGGAAGCCGCCGGGACCTTTGCCGCCTCCAAGTGATCAAGGCCAGAGTGGATGGTACCTTCTCAACGATAAACAACGTGCAAGCGCCTGGAACCATGTAGGAGGGTCGCCAGATACATATGCATTCTATGATTTTGTCATTGAAAATGGGGTTAGTGATTATATTGATGAAGGGCCGGAAGGATGTGTGATGACTTATTCGTCGCCCGAAGAACTGGCAGAACAGTTGAATCAGATTATGGCAGGAGATGTAATTCAGTATCAGTAGATCACGAAAACCTCGCGTAGTTTGCGCTCTCTGGCGCAAATTAGGCGTTAGAGAACGCCAATTACGCGCTTTCGTGAAGTACTGAGTATGATTGGGAAGGCGATGGATATTGGGATCACTCCGCCATCGTTATAGGGAGAGAAAATGACATTGTTCAAGTCGCCAGCCGCTCACCTAATCACATCAATATTGCTTATGACCGAATTCGCGATTTTGAAAACATTAGGCTGATCCACATCGAGCGTAGTGATGGGAATCCTCCCGTTAAGTCTGAGATAACATCGCTTGCTGATGACGCGGGCGGGAATCCGAGCGGCAGTTGTCCTTTTACAAATTCAGATCCAGGCAACAATTATCTTGGCGGTTGTTTCAACGGCAGTACAAATGGTGTCACCAGCGGATTCCTGTTTAGAAATGTGTTAATTCCATATGGCGCACAGATAAAATACGCGTATGTCACTTTTACGACAGATGGCACTTATGTGGTTCAGGCAAGTGTTCCCGGGGTTTACGCTCCAATATCACTACAAATTTACGGAGAAAACACTGCCACTCCAGCAAATTTTTCGTCAACAAATACGCCGGCACATCGTTCAGGTCTTACTACATCAATTCCATGGCTGGTTAACAGAACCGATACCCCGGATAATATTGCTTACGACACATGGTATTGGAAAGGGAAACGTACCACTCCAGATATTGCAAGTATCCTTAATGCTATCACTACTCTCGACGGTTGGGTGCCTGGAAATACGCTTTCACTCATTATTAAAGACGGAGGTTCCGGCACTTATGCCCGCCGTGTAGTGGCCTTTGACCGTATATCGAGTTTAACACCGCCCGGTTACTGGTCAGCCAGATTGATCGCCGCATATTCACTGGGAGATGAAACCACCTTACCGCCAAGCGTACAGTCTGTCACCCTTGCATCTCCAAATCCGAGCAACGCCGCAAGCGTAGATTTTACAGTTACTTTTTCAGAGGCTGTGACGGGTGTAGATAGTTCTGATTTTTCCCTGACCACATCAGGTGTTGTAGGGGCAACCATAAGTTCTTCTATCACTCCAGTCTCTGGCAACATATACACGGTTTCTGTCAACACTGGGACAGGGAATGGCACAATCCGCCTGAATGTATTGGACGATGATACGATTATTGATGGGGCATCCAATCCATTAAGCGGCAGTTTCTATAACGGCCAAACCTACACAATTGATAAGGGTCTTGTCGTTACTTCTATAATAAGAGCATCCACTGATCCCACCAATGCATCCAGCGTGGATTTCACGGTTACCTTCTCCGAAGCCGTAACAGGTGTGGATGTAAGCGACTTTGCATTGACAACAACAAACATTTCAGGCGCCTACATTACTGGAGTAAGCGGGTCGGGTGAAACCTATATCGTGAGTGTGAACACTGGCACCGGTTCCGGCACAATCCGCCTGGATATAGTAGACGATGACACTATCATAGATGGTATCGGCAACAAGTTGGGTGGCCCCGGCAATGCCAACGGAGATTACTTTTTGGGGCAAAGCTATACTTTAGATCGCCCCCCTACAAACACACCGACATTCACCCCTACATTTACAGGCACTCCAACATACACACCTACCATAACATTAACCCCAACAAAAACTCTGACACCTACGAAGACGCTCACGCCCACGAAGACGCTAACGTTCACAGCCACGCCCGTGCTTCGTGTTCCAATATTTTTATTGACCGCACCCGTTTCAATGGCGATAGTTTCGAAGCGCGCGTTCGCAACAACAACGTTGCCACCGCCTATCTGACCAGTACAACACTTTCCTGGAGTCCATCTCCTCTCACAGGCGGCCGGTACTATGACAAAACCTTATGGAATAACACAGCGTATCATGATCCTGCAACCTTTCCCGCATATTCACCGATAAACACGAGTTCCTTGCCTCCGGCCTTGAGTCTTCCGGGCTCCGGC
>JBBIUO010000057.1:7620-14811 GCA_037440205.1 Chloroflexota bacterium | reverse complement strand
GAAAAGAAGATTTCGCTGGCGGCGGCTCTCGCTTTGCCTTGATTTGTGGATGTATTGGGTCTGGAGTTCCGTCGGCTTTGGGTCCTTTGCCACATTGGCCGAGACTTGCGCTTCGGCATCCTGCAAATCCCTGCCGCGCAATAAAAAGCTGTCCTCCTGATTGTTCCTCTCCCATTCCAGCGCCCTCACCTGCAACCGGCGATGGATTTGCGCCCATTCATAATCGGTGCGGATCGCCATGAGTAATTTCGTTAATGCGGCATCGAAGTTATCACTCTGGCGAAAAAATATCCAGTTGAGACTGGCAAGGCTGGAGGGGGACTCGTTCGCATTTACATCCCGGACGACGAGAAGAATGAGTCTTTTCCCGTTTTTTACGGCGTGATCAATTTCCTGGTTGCATACTTTTGATCTGATCGAATCGTGACTGATCAGGAAAAGAAAAATGTCGGCTTCCTCGATGCCTTTTTGAATTTCCTTCCACCAGTCAACTGTGGGCGGGATTCCCTCCCAGTCAATCCAGAAATCCAGGTTTTGCCCCGTGAATGAGCTTGTCAGTTTGTGGGCGAAATCAATATCCTTGCGCGAATACGAAATGAAGAGACTGGCCATTGGGTCTCCTTGACGGTACCGATCTTTTGATATACCCCATGATGAATGGTCTCTTTTGAAGGATTATACACCGCCATCTATGTTGTTAATGAATGCCTCCCTGCTTGCTCCCTGCGCCGGGGGATGGCGCAGGATTCACTTGCAAGCCGCCGCCCACAGGGGCTTTGTAAGGGACGGCGGCTTGCGCATTGAACCGGGGCTATTCATCACACGCGGCCAGAATCAACGTTTCTGTCACGCATCCATTGCTTGCGGAGGATATGGGCGCGCAACATCCCTCCGCCGCGTTCAAGCCAAACCCAGCCTGGCATTGGTTGGAAGTTTCCAGCGCGTTGGAGCAGGCGGAATTGCAGAATGAAACCTGAAATTCCATGTCCACCGGACCAGTGCACGAGATTCGCGGCTCGCCGCGGCTGTTTGCCTCCTCACTGATGCAGGCAAAACCGGGGGTGAGCACCTCGAAAGTCGTATTTGCAGACAGGGTGTAAAGGCCGTACGAGTTGGTATCCACACAAAATGCGTCGGTTGTGTTAAAAGTGGGTTGACTGCAACCTGGGGTTTGACTGCCTGTGCAGGCAGGGAGGAGGGATGAGGGTTGCCCGTCGGTTGGAACCGGCACCAGCGCTGTCTCTCCCGGAGAGACATTATATGCTTCGCATGTTTGACGATATTCCTCGGTTGGGAAGTACTGATTCCATTGAACGTCTGTAAGGTCGCCGCCTGTAATGGTGCAGGCCTTTTGAGCCCATGACTCAGGGTTGATGTCCCAGAAGATGATGTCGCCGTCATAATAATCCAGCGAAACGAGGAAACTTCCGGACGGGCTGAATTCAACGTGCCTGGCCTGATTGGCATGTCCGATCATTTTGCTGATGAGAACCGGCGCCTCAGGATTGGAAACATTCCAAAGATTTACCTGCTTGTCGTCGCTTGCGGAAGCCAGCATGGTCCCATCCGGGGTGAAGGCGATGGAATTTATCCAGTCGGAGTGATTGCCGAGCGTATTTACCTTTTGGGGGTTTTTCGGATCGGTGACATCCCACAAGATGACGGTTTTATCCTCCCCGGCGGAGGCGAGCAAACCGGCATTCGCCGGACTGAAGGCAACGGTCAGGATTTGACCGGTGTGGCCTTCCAGCACATTCAATCGGCCTGGGTTGGCGCGGCCCGAGACATCCCATAGAACGATCTTTTTCCCGGAAATGGAAGCCATCAACTTTCCATCCGAACTGAAGGCCATGTCATCCATTTCATTATTTTCCTGCGGCAGGATCACAAGTTGCGCCGGCTTCTTGGGGTCGCTTACATCCCAGAAAACGATCTTTTCGCCGTTGATTGCCAGTATTTTTCCATCCGCGTTGAACCCAATGGCGGTTATTTGTCCACCGCTCATGCGGATTGCGCCGAGTTTGGAGAAATCTGCCGTGTTCCAGAGGGTCGCGGTTTCATCATAGTTCATCGAAGCCATCAAACTTCCATCGTTGGTGAAAATCACGACGCTTGCGGGCCCCTCCCGGGTCTTGACTTTTTTGGGATTTGAAAGGTCCGAAATATCCCATGATGCGAGATTTCCTTCTGAATCAATGGATACGAGCGTGTTGCTGTTGGGTTGAAAGGCAAAGTCGTCATAGGCCCCGTCATCGGCGATGGCGCCCAGTTCCAATTCGGTTTTACTCTCGGTCGAATTCCACAGCATGATCGTGCCATCGCGGCTCCCGGATACCAGGAAGTCATTTTTGATATCAAATAACAGGCTGTTGACTCCCAGCGCGTGCCCGTTGATGGCGCGGATTTTCCTGGGGGTGTATTTGTTCGAGATATCCCATAATATGATCTGCGCATTGGCCTCGTTACTGCTCGAAGCCAGGGTGCTCCCATCTGCACTGAAAGCGAGGCTGTTGATTGAAAGCGAATGACCGCTCCAGGCGCTTAACCAGGAAGGCGCGGCAGGGTCGGTAACGTCCCAAAGCGAGATGATCGTGCCAGTATCGCCGACCGCAAGTGTGTTCCCGTCCGGGCTGATCGTCATGCTGTTGACCCAATTCCCGTTTCCTTCCATGGTGAACAATAATTGGGGATTGCCGGCGTCGGCAGTATCCCACTCGAGAATATCCCCGTTACTGAGTGAGCAGAACAGTAAATTCCTTTTCGGGATAAATACCGCTTCGCTTATGTCCAGGTTCTCATCCCCGCTATCGAGTTGGATCAGTTCAACGGGCGATTTCGGATTGGAAACGTTGAACAGTACGGCAATGTTGCTGGTATCCTGGCTGATCTTTAATGAAATAAGGGTTCCGCCGTCTTGTGAGAATTCAAGGCTGGCGTAATATCCTTCGGTTTGACTGAGTAGTTCCGGGGCCGATGGATCGGCCACGTCCCATAAAATGAGTTCGCTGTCTGAAGATGCCGCCAGCATTTTTCCGTTGGCGCTGAATGTCACACTCTTCACGGGGCCGGTGTATTCTTCCAGGGTTTTCAACTTTACCGGGAGGGATGGATTTGAAATATCCCAGAGAATGACGGTTTGGTCCCAGCTTCCGGAAGCCAGAATGCTTCCATCCGGGCTGAGGGCCATGGTGTTGACCCAATCGGTATGCCCCTGCAATATTTGAATTAACCCCGGGTTGCTCTGGAGAATCTTCGAGATTGCGCCCTGCGTGTTCAGGTCGTTGATCTTATTGTCTCTTGCATGAAGGAACGCTTCCACGCCGAGGAGAAGGGCTTCGTTAAAGCTTTGGTCAATTTTCGATATCGCCAGCGCTGAAAGTTGGTTGATCTTCGCTTCAGTTTCCTTTAACAGGGCGAGTTTTTTTGCGGTGGCTTCCCTTTGTTCACTTGCGTTTGCCCGATCGGCTTCCTTTCGAGCGGTTCTGGCGGCGTTCAAGCCATATACTGCCAGCGCAAACATGATGACCGCCGCAACCGCCACAAGGATGGTCGTCCATCTTCTCTGCCTGTCTGCGGCCTGGCGGCTCTTCAAGATGTATTCGCGGTGCAGGTCGGTTGGATGCGGGTCTTTGGATGTGTTGATTGCCAGCTGGCTTTCCGCGTCATGAAGGTCGTTTCCGCGCAGAAGAAAACTTTTGTCTTTATTTTTGCTTTGCCATTCCAGCGCACGAACAAGCAACCTCCTGTGCGCCTCGACCCAATCGAAGTCGGTATTGATTCCCACAAGCAGTTTTTTGAACGACGCTTCGAAATCGTCCTGCTTGCGGAAGAAGATCCAGTTGAGATGCGAAAGCGACTGCGGCACTTCGTCGGCTTTTACGTCACGGACGACCAGCGGGATCAACCGCTTGCTGTTCTTTACTGCGTGCGCAAGTTCATCCCCGCAGACCTTTGACTTTGCAGAGTCGGGACTAAGGAGAAATAAAAAGACATCCGATTCTTCGATCCCGTTTTCGATTTTCTTCATGAAGTCCACAGTGGGAGGGATGCCTTCCCAATCCACCCAGAATTCCAGTCCGCTTTTTTGTAATTCCTCTGTCAAACGCTTTGTAAAGTCGGTGTCTTTTCGTGAATACGAGACGAAGACCTTGGCCATAAGGCGCTCCTTGACTGACGACTAAAGAGTATTCTCCAAATAAAATACAGAATCCGCGTCCGATATATTGTACATCGAAACCCGCATTTGTTTCGGCGGAAACTCCATTCATTGGTTACAATATTCACATGACAAAATCCTACGTGGTGCCTTTGATGGAAATCCGCCGCGAGCATGAGGTGATGAAATCCCGCTTCATTGCCACGCTCGGGCCTGCTTTTTCCATAGACGAAGCGCGGGCGTTCCTGACTCGTATCCGCAAAGAGTTCGCAGACGCGACGCATAACGTCCCTGCCTACATCATCGGCGGCGGGAATACCGTCACCGAATATTTTTCGGATGATGGGGAACCGAACGGAACTTCGGGCAGGCCTGCCCTGGCGGTCCTGCGCGGCAGCGGATTGGGCGATGTGGTTTTGGTCGTCACCCGCTACTTCGGTGGGACTCAGCTCGGGACTGGCGGGCTGGTCAAGGCGTATACCGAAGCGGCGCAGTCGGTGGTCAACGCCGTCGAGCGCGGACGGAGAGTCCCCGTCCATGTAGCGATGGCGGCGATTCCGTATAACCTGTTGGAGCGGTTACGTTTGCTTGTTTCAAAAAATCACGGGAAGGTTTTGGGTGAGGATTACGCGGGAGACATTACGATGACGCTCCAATTCCCTGTGGAGAAATTCGAAGCGTTTCAGGCAGATATGCGCGAACTGTCGGCGGGGAAAATTCAAGCCGAAGTGATTGAGACGAAGGAAGAAATTGTGAAGGTCTTGTGAATGTCATTCTGAGCGAAGCGACACATGCACCGCAGTGCGGATGCAGTGCGGTGAGAATCTCTACGCCCATGCCAGAGACCCTTCGCTCGCGGAGAACGCTCACTCAGGGTGACACACATGATTTCCTGCTTGCCCTCTCCACCAAATAGACAATTGAAACATAAACCTTCCCCGTCGCTTCGGACATACCGATTTCGCAAGGAATGTTGGAAGAGTAATAGCCGCCGTAGTCTTTCGCAAGGACTTCGGCGGTTTCTTTTTCGGTGGCGGAGGCGGTCAGTTCGGGGTGAGTCAAGCCGCGGTCACCTGCGAAGGCGCAACAACCAAGCGCAAACGGGATGACAGCGTTCTTCGCGCATTGTTTGGCGATGGCGTGCATTTTCGCATCCAAGCCGAGCTTGCGGGCGGAGCAGTTGGGATGCAGGATGACTTCTTCGTCCATGGGGTGGAGTTCTAATTTGGGCAGTACGTGGTCGTGCAGAAATTCCACACCGTCGAGGATGGTAAGTTGACTCCAAAGGACTTTATCTTCGGGTGTGAGGTCATCGCCGCAGGTTTTGAGCGTGTGAGTGCAGGAGGTGGTATCTATGACGATGGGATATTTTCCATGCTCAGACCAGTCCCACATTTGTGTCAGCGTTTTGTGGAGCGCGGCTTGATAGGCGGACTTGTATCCCTTTGAGGAGAAGGGCATTCCGCAGCAATGTCCGCTGGCGTTGGTGGGGATTTGAAGGTCTATGTTTGCGCGATTTGCAATGGTGATAAAAGTTTCAGCGAGACCCAAGTGACAGTCACCTCCAAGGTGACTGTCACTTTTTGGGATGCCCAACTGGCGCGAGATACAGGAGGGGAAGTAGATAAATTCTGTTGAACCGCCAAGCTCGCTAAGAGCGCGAAGATTTTTTGGCGTATGTGGGATGGAGCGATTCCACTTGGGTAATTTTGTTTTAGTGATTTTTTCAGCAACGACCGAAATAGATTTGACTCCGTCCACGCCGATCACTTTTTCAGCGGCATGTCCGAGCGAGACGCCGATGCCAATTGCCTTTTCAACTGTGCCAAAATTATTTGCAATCCACTCTGCTGGCTTGTTGCTCGTCACTCGTTCTGTTCGCAAGCGTTTGATGAAATCGCCTGTGTTAATGCCAACAGGACACGCTGTTCCGCACAGACCGTCGAGGGCACAGGTATCTATTCCAGCGTAGTTGTAATCTGTCGAAACAGAATCAACTGTCGGTGAGTCGGAAGCGGCGAGGCGCATCGAAGCGAGTTCTCTTTGGATGACGATGCGCTGTCTGGGAGTCAGAGTCAACCTGCGGCTGGGACACTTCGACTCGCAAAATCCACATTCGATGCACTTGTCAATTTCAGGCGCGACGAGCGCGAGGCTTTTCAAATGAGTCACGTGCGCTTGCGGGTCGTCGTTGATAAGCACGCCAGGGTTCAACATGCCATCGGGGTCGAGCAGGCTTTTGAGATCGCGCATGATGGCGTAGGCTTCACTGCCCCATTCGGTTCCGACGAACGGCGCCATGTTGCGCCCCGTGCCGTGTTCGGCTTTGAGCGAGCCGTCGTATTTGCCGCTGACGATATTCACCATCGCGCGCAAAAATTTATCGAAGAAATGAATCTGGTCATCGGTGTCGAAAGCCTGATTGACGAGAAAATGCAAATTGCCGTCCTTCGCGTGCCCGAAGATGACGCCCTCGCTGTAGCCGAAATCATCGAAGAGATGACGCAGGTCGGTGACGGCGTCAGCGAGATGTTCCGCGGGGAAAGCGACATCTTCATTGACAGATGTCGTGCCGCGCGGACGCATCGCACCGACCGATGCAATGATGCCTTTGCGCGGCTTCCATAGCGCGGCTTGTTGACTTGGATCATCGGTGAATTGGACATCGTGAATCACTTTGAGTTCGTGGATGACGCGCTCCGCTTCTTTCCCAAACCTGACGATTGATTCTGCGTCTTCGGCTTGATACTCCACGAGAATCGCCGCCGCGCCATCGGGCAGTTGCTTGAGGATGGACGGCACGCCCGCATTGTTTTCCACCGAGCGGAGCGACTCGCGATCCATCACTTCGACAGCGCGCGCGCCAGACATCTTGATTGGATACACTGCCGCTGCCGCATCGCGGATATTCTTGAAATACATCTGCCCCGTGTATTTGTAAGTGTAATCGGGCAGGGTATTCAGCACGCCTTCGGCGATGAATCCAAGCGTGCCCTCGGAACCGATGAGCAGGTGAACGAGAATATCGAGCGGAT
>JBBIUO010000057.1:0-7535 GCA_037440205.1 Chloroflexota bacterium | reverse complement strand
ACTGAGGATGCGACGTTTCAGTTCGAGTAACCCATTGGTAATGTGCGGCTGTTCGTTTTCGAAAATCTTGTGCGCGTTGGGATGGGAGGTGTCGAGGACAAAGCCGTTCGGTAAAACAAAGGTGATCGAGTGGATGGTCTTGTAGGAATTCTCTGTCACGCCACAGCACATGCCGCTGGAATTGTTGGCGAGGATTCCACCCATCATGCACGCATCTATCGAAGCGGGGTCGGGACCGATACGCCGTCCGTGCGGCTTGAGCACGTTGTTGAGAAATCCGCCCACGATGCCAGGCTGAAAGCGGACTTGGCTCGCGTTCTCTTCTACGCTGTACTCGCCCCAATGTTTGGAAATATCCACCAGAATGCCATCCGTCACGGCTTGACCAGAGAGACTCGTCCCTGCCGCGCGGAAGGTCATCGGGATTTTGTTTTGCTGGGTGTATTTGAACAACGCCTGAATTTCACCAACTGAAGTTGGTTGTACAACCGCCTGCGGCACGAGCCGAAAATACGAAGCGTCGTTGGCGTAAGCGATGCGGTCAATCAGCCGCGAACGGATTCGGTCCGCGGGGAGGATGGAAACAAGCTTTTGATGGATATCCATTGGCTTTTCTCCTCATACATTTTACATTCTTTCGCTGGGAACGACGTGAGTTGAAATCGGAGATTGAAATTCACCTAAAAAGTATATACAATCAGTACTTCACGAAAGCGCGTAATTGGCGTTCTCTAACGCCTAATTTGCGCCAGAGAGCGCAAACTACGCGAGGTTTTCGTGATCTACTGACAATGATCGTGAACAAAATGTTCCTGTGTCACGCTGGAGGGCCGTGCCATGAGCAAGGGAACTGATTTCCCGAAACGGGGGACTCGGCTTAAAAATCGCCGGGCCGCATACCTTTCCCTCTTTGCGATCGTTCTTGTTTTAGCGGTTGGATGCTTTTCTACAGGAGAGGAATCCCGCCTGTTTGCGCTCGATGCCGGAAGCGGACGAGTGCAGTGGTCGGTTGGGTTGTCTGGTGACTTCCAATCACCTACATTCGCTGAGGGACTGGTTGCTGTTGTTACTGGACAGGGTTTCCCAAAGGGGGGGGAGGTCAAATTGGGGGTCCGGGTTTTTGACGCCCGCACGGGGAAGGGTCGGTGGACATTTACGCCTTCCTTTTCACCCGATGGTGGAACTCTGGCCGTTGCGCTGGATGACGACACCTTGCATCTGTTCTCAGCCGAAGATGGAGAACCGCTTCAGACTTTGCCGAAGCCTGTTTCTGATCAATTTGTTTTTTCGCCCGATGGGCATTTTCTCCTGTATTGGGATCAAAACGACGAACTGTTGCAACGCTGGGAAATTGCAAGAGCGGAAAAAACCTTTGAACTTTCCATCCCCTCCGGTTGTGTCGGCGCCTGTGAGCGTCCGCCGGGCTTCATGGATATATCTCCCGATGGGCGACTCCTCGCCGTCCTGCCGGGGAATGGAATTCTCGGCCTGTGGGATGCCCTTTCCGGAAAGCCACTGTTTACCCGTGCGCTTTTTGGATTCCACGATGATTCTGTCATGTTCTCCCCGGATGGGAAAATGCTTGTCGTCTGGTCTTACGATGGCGCTGTCATCTGGCTGGGTGTTCCATAGAGCGGTTTGTACCGCAAAATTCATTTTGCGCCTGCGTGGGCAAGATGATGAAGTTTAACAAAATAATACCGTAACCGCGCGTAGTTGGCGTTCTCTAACGCCAACAGGCGCGTAAGAGAACGCGCCCTACGCGGACATTACGGCAATAATTTGTAGAAGACCATAATCTTGCCGTACCAAAGCAAAACCTTCGCGGCTGGCATAGTTTTCACAGAGTATTCATGAAAGGGTTTCACCCCGAAGGGATGAAAATCGAACCACGGAGACACAGAGTCACGGAGTTTTTTTTCTCTGTGTCTCCGTGTCTCGGTGGTTTGCCCTTGAGTTTATTTTCATATCAGCAATACTATAAAAGGGATAATCGTCATGAAGCAACCACTTCTTCGCATTGGACGGGGTCTGCTCGTTACCCTGGGCCTGACCGCCTTTCTGCTTTGCCCATTCCTGGGATTCTATTTCGCCTACCGGCCTGCCGTCGAGGACATAATTCGCTGGCGGCGGTTGGCCGATCCACCCGCGAAGCCGCTCCAGATCGTTTACCTTGCATCGGATTATTCCATGGATACCGACAGCGTTCGGGTATGGGCCGCAGACAATCAGGTTTATACATGCACTCATGAAGCATGCGTGAAGGAATCGTTTGCCACCCCCTCGGAAGCAGTGGCTCGCGCCATTTATTCTCACAATGGCAATATGGTCTTTTTTCAAGCAGCAAGGGGACAAATTTACGCCTGCACTTCCACAACCTGCGAAACCGCATGGTGGGCCGAACCGCCTGGAGAAACAACCGAATTGTCTTACTTGGAACGGTCTCATGTGGTGGCGTGGACGAAAAGCGGGGAATCCTACAAATGCTCGGAACAGTCGTGTGAGAACTTCAATGCCGGCACGAATGTGATTGCGCCGGATGGACTCCCGCCGTATCCGCCCGGTGAAGTGCTGGGAAGAAGGGATATTTCCCGGGCAGTTGGCGAGACAGATGGGGGGTATCACTATCTGCTGATGGACGATGGCAGTTTGTGGTACTGGTATTCCGGTTCACAGCGAATCTTCTTGTACTATCTTCTCGTGTTCGTGGGATGTAGTTTCGGAATTGGTGTGATCATCTCAGGTTCCACTGCAATCGCATTGCTGGCCGCGTTTGTAAAACGCAGGAAACGCAATAATGAGAGGGCGATTTGAAACAACCCTGAAAAAACCTTCACGATTGCCCCAGTGCATGATGGGGCAATTTTTATTCCCCTGAGGCATTGACTAGACAAATTTCCTAAAGTACAATCCCGCCGCTTTTGGAGGTAAATTTGTCCATGTCCATCTATCGTATCCTCGTTCGCTTCACCCACGCCGACCCCCGCTCCGCAGGCTATCTTTCCGATGCGAGAGCGCTGGGGTTTCACAACTTACAAAGGCTCGAGTGTCAGGATTTGTATTTTATCGAGGGTCAACTGTCTCAGGAAGATTTACAGCAGTTGACCCTCAAACTTTTAACCGACCCTGTGACTCAAACAGCCTCATGGGATGAAATGCCCGCGCTTCAAACCGACCTCGGGCCTGATTCGGTTATTCTCGAAGTGACTCTCCGCCCCGGCGTCACCGACCCAGTTGTCCACGAAATCGTCCGCGCCGCGCACGAGTTGGGACTCAACGGCGTCCATCGCGCCGCAACAGGTCAACGCTTTGTCCTCAAGTTTGATCCATCCGTTGAAGACATCCGTGCATCCGTTATCAAATCCGTTGATAGCCTATTTGCAAACCCCGTCATCCAACACTGGAAGATTGGAAATATCGAGCCCTCCTTCCCCGAAGAAGTTGCATCGAGTGGAGCCGTGGAGTCAATTGCAATTTGTAATCTTGGCGACGATGAATTGCTTGCTCTCTCCAAAGATCGCCGTGCGGCCCTCGATCTGACAGAGATGCAGGCAATTCAAAATTATTTCACCAAAGAAGGTCGCGATCCAACAGATGTCGAATTCGAAACCATCGCGCAGACCTGGAGCGAGCATTGTGTGCATAAGACGTTCAAAGCGAAGATCGAAGTACACAGGTATACAGGTACACAAGTAGACAAGTACACAGTGGATTCGCTCATCAAAACATATTTGAAATCTGCAACAGATAAAATTGCCGCTCCCTGGGTTATCTCCGCATTCGTAGACAACGCAGGCATCATTGACTTTGACGATGAGTTTGAAATCTCCTTCAAAGCCGAGACTCACAATCATCCCTCCGCCATCGAACCCTTCGGCGGAGCGAACACGGGCGTTGGCGGCGTCATCCGCGATATCCTTGGCGTGTCTGCAAAACCGATTGCCAATACCGATGTGCTTTGCTTTGGCAAACAAAACGTCTCGTTCGATGAACTGCCCGAAGGTGTGCTCCACCGCAAACGCATCATGAGCGGAGTTGTGGCAGGCGTGCAGGATTACGGCAACAAGATCGGTATTCCCGCCGTCAACGGAGCCATTCTTTTTGACGAAGGCTACGCCGCCAATCCGCTCGTCTTTTGCGGATGTGTCGGCATCGCTCCGAAGGGACTGCACCGCAAAAATCCCCAAGTCGGCGACCGAGTCATCGTCCTCGGCGGGCGCACGGGGCGCGACGGCTTACGCGGCGCGACCTTCTCCTCCATGACGATGGACGCGCAAACAGGCGAAGTGGCGGGCGCGTCCGTTCAGATCGGTGATCCGATTATCGAAAAAGGACTCATTGACGTCATCGTCCGCGCCCGCGACTTGCACCTCTACAACGACATCACCGATTGCGGCGCGGGCGGCTTGTCATCCGCTGTCGGCGAAATGGCATCCAAACTTGGTTGCGACGTTGAACTGAAAAAAGTCAAACTCAAATACCCTGGTCTCGCTCCATGGGAAATCTGGCTCTCCGAAGCCCAAGAACGCATGGTGCTTGCCGTTGCACCCGAAAACGTCCCCGCTCTGCAAGAACTCTGTGATACCTTCGACACCGAATTAACGGATATTGGTGAATTCACTGGCAAGCATCGTCTCATCGTCCGCTACAAAGGCAATCCCGTGGTGGATATGGACAATGAATTTTTGCATGAGGGTATTCCCCAACGCCAACTAAAAGCAATTATCGAAGAAACACCAACTATCCGTTTGTCCGCTTCCCAATCTGTTCCCGAATCCGATCCAAAGGCGACCCTCCTCAACCTCCTCTCCTCCCCCAACATTGCCAGCAAATCCTCCGTCATCCGCCTCTACGACCATGAGATTCAAGGCGGCACCGTGGTCAAGCCGCTGACGGGCGTCGAAGCCGATGCGCCCTCCGACGCGACCGTTCTCAAACCGATTGGCACAAAGGGCATGAAAGGCATTGTCCTCTCCAACGGCATCAATCCCGAATATGGCAAACGCGACGCATACAAAATGGCGTGGTCGGTGATGGACGAAGCCATTCGCAACGCGGTCGCCGTCGGCGCGGACCCTGAGCGGATTGCCGTGCTCGATAACTTTTGCTGGGGCGACCCGAACCGTCCCGAAACCTTAGGCTCACTTGTAGAAGCCGCCCGCGGCTGTCATGACGCGGCGCTTTTCTATGGCACGCCTTTTATCAGCGGCAAAGACTCGCTCAACAACGAATATCTCGGCGTAGATGGTCAACGTCACGCCATCCCGCCCACACTGTTGATCTCCGCGCTTGGCATGATGGATGACATCACCAAGTCCGTCACGATGGATTTGAAGGAAGCGGGGAATGTGGTCTATCTTGTTGGCAGTTATCCCCCTTCGGGGACTTCGCAGTCATCAGTAATCAGTGACCAGTCGGTCCCTGACGTTCCAAAAGAAACTCCGCAGGTTTATCGTGCATTGCATAAAGCGATTCAAAACGGCTTGGTGAAATCATGTCACGACTTGAGCGAGGGTGGTTTCGCTGTTGCTGCTGCCGAGATGTGCATTGGCGGGCGTCTTGGTATGACCGTACCGCCGACTTTAGTCGGCGTGTTCACAGAAGTGAATGGATGTTTATTGGTTGAGGTCTCTCCTTCAAACGCCACCGTATTTGAAAACCAATTTACTGATCTGCCAATCACTAAAATTGGCGAAGTCACATCCGATCCCGTTCTCAAAATCGCTGGCGAAGAAATTCCCGTAACAGAACTCATCCGCGCCTTCAATACTCCCCTCTAATCTCTAATCTCTAATCATCTAATCTCTGCTCTCTAACCATGAAACCTCAAGCCCTCATCCTCCAAGCCCACGGCACCAACCGCGACTACGATATCGCCGAAGCGTTGACGCTCGCTGGCGCGGATCCGCATCCCGTTCCGCTCAACGATTTGCGCGCTGGCAAAAAACGATTCGCCGATTATCAAATGCTCGTCGTCGCAGGTGGATTTTCGTATGCCGACTCACTCGGCGCAGGCAAACTTCTTGCGCTCGATTTGAACTCCTATTTCAATGAGGAGATTTCTACTTTTGTCGAATCAGGCAAACCAGTCATCGGCATTTGCAATGGGTTTCAGGCATTGGTGAAGTCTGGGATTTTGCCTGGTGGTAATTGGGGATTGGTAAATGGTAATTCTTCGGCGACTCTGACGTTTAATCAACAAGGTCATTTTGAGTGCAGGTGGGTCAGCATCAAGCCCGCGTCTCAAACTTGCGTTTGGACAAAAGGCTTGCAGGCTTCGATTGAATGTCCCATCGCTCACGGCGAGGGCAACTTCCAAACTAATCACCAATTACTAATTACCAATCTCCAATCTCTCGACCAAATCGCCCTCACCTACATCCACGCAGACGGTTCCCCTGCTAATGGAGATTATCCCGCCAACCCCAACGGCTCCATTCTTGACATTGCTGGCATTTGCAATCCCCAAGGCAACGTGCTGGGCCTCATGCCGCATCCTGAAAACCACATTTACTCACACCAACATCCGCGATGGACGCGCGGAGTCAAAGGTAATAGCGGATTGGCATTGTTTGAAAATGGCGTGAAATACGCCAGTCAAATTTGACGGACTCCAACGTCTGGAGACGTTGGAGATGGTTTGAAATATGTTGGCGTTAGAGAACGCCAACTACGCGCCAAACAAGGAATGAATATGATTTCAAAAAACGATTTGCTGAAACTGTTATCCCACGCCCTCAACGAAACCAACCTGCCCCTGCCCAATAAACAGACGGGTAAGGTGCGTGAGTGGTACGACCTGCCTGATGGCAAACGACTCATCGTCACTACCGACCGCCTTTCGGCGTTCGACAAAATACTCGCGTCTGTTCCCTACAAAGGACAGGTGCTGAATCAACTCTCCGCGTGGTGGTTCGAGCAGACGAAAGACATCATCCCCAATCACATCGTCTCATTGCCCGACCCGAACGCGGCGGTGGTCAAGGTTGCCGAGCCGTTTCTCGTGGAAGTCATCGTGCGCGGATATATCACGGGTGTCACGTCCACCGCCTTGTGGTATCGCTACTCGTTGGGCGAGCGCAATATTTATGGCTACGACTTCCCCGAAGGATTGCGGAAAAATTCCGCTCTACCTGAGCCAATCATCACGCCGACTACAAAGGGCGGCATGACAGGACATGATGAACGCCTGACTTGTGCCGAAGTGGTCGAAAAAGGTTTATTAGATAAAAAGGCTTGGGATGAAATTCAAGCTGCGGCACTGGCAATCTTCAAACGTGGGCAGGAAGTGGCGCGCAAGGTGGGCATGATTCTGGTGGATACCAAGTATGAATTCGGTCGCGCGGCGGATGGCAGCGTGGGCAACTTGTTGGCTTTGCAATCGGCAAGTGCGCTTTGCGCGAGAGCATTGCTCGCATCCAGCTTCAACGCCTCTTCAAAGTACGGAATCGCCTGCGCGCAATCATTTGCCATCCCGAACGCCAAGCCCAAACTGGCGTACGCTTCGCTGAGTCCGTCGAGCGTGAGCGCGCGAC
>JBBIUO010000056.1:11436-14869 GCA_037440205.1 Chloroflexota bacterium | reverse complement strand
GGAGATGATGATATTGAAACGTGCCTTGACACAGGCCTGCAAAAAATCGGCCATCTGCTTCGTCAGGGAACCGTACTGGATCAGGTCTTCGGCCTTCAACTTGTCCTTCTTGAATTTGCGGATGGTGATGGACGGCCCGTCAATGGCGACGGGGCGCACCACCGCATTCACGCGGGAGCCATCGGGCAGACGCGCATCCACGGTGGGAGAATCTGCATCCACGTGACGACCAAGCGGCAGGATGATGCGGTCAATGATTCGCAGGACGTGATCGTCATCATCGAAGGTGATGGTGGTCTTGATGAGTTGTCCCTTCTTCTCGATGAAGACCTTCTTTGGCCCGTTCACCATGATCTCCGAGACCTCGTCGTCCTCCAGCAGGGGCTGGATCGGGCCAAAGCCAAGCACCTCGTTCAACACCTGCTCGAAGATCTGATTGCGCAAATCCTCGGGCAGTTTGAGCTGGGTTTGTTCATACACGTGGATGATGTTCTTTTTTACGAAAGCAGGGCGTTCGGAAATGGGAATTCTTTCCGAGCCCATGACGCTCAATAAATTATCGGCAAGATATTTTTTCAGGCGGGAGAGGTCCTGCCCGGTGAGTCTGCCTGATGTGCTGATGGATGTCATGGTTTCACTCCCCCTGGGTTGTTTCTTCGCCGACCGGCATGATCCAGACGATCTGCGCGCGTTGCACCGCCAGGAACGGTCCAGAGAAACAAACCTTATCGTCCACATCGTGAACGGTGGCCTTTGTCACGGCGATGAATTCCTCATTCCTCTCCAGCTCGTCCTTCAGCCGTTCCCCCTGGTGGACATGCACGTACCCGCGCACCAGATGCGTGGTGGTCTGAATCACAACCGACATGGGCACCTTTGTGATCACGTCGGTATAGAATTTACCCTTCTCATCATATTCAATTGACATGGGAATGGTTCCTTGTGATCGCCCGCAGGATGGAAAACCATGCCAGCGATCAATAGCATGAGGCGAAGAAATCTACTGTTCCGCCCGGGACTTGCGGGCCAGCGCAACCATGTCCTTCGCCGTTTCCTGAAAAACGAAGGAGGCGGTATCTGTGGGGAATTTTACCGAAAACGGCTGATGGTGACTACTGGCAAATGCAAAACTATTGCCGAGATAGGGCATGGTGGCCTTGATCTGTATTTCAAGCGATTTCTCCGCATCCGGCTTGCTTAATCCCTCCATGCTCACCGCGCGATTCAGGATCGGGTAGATCGATCCGGGATTCACTCCCTTGTTTTTCATATAATCCCAGACTGTCTTCGTTAAAGGCGTTGCGCCTGGATCGGTGCTTATGATCAGGGCGATCAGGTCGGCGTGCTGGATCAACGGCAGGCTGATCTTTGAAAGCGTGCGCCCGATGTCAATCAACACATAATCGTAGGATGCTTTCAACGCCGCGATCACGTTCCAGATGTGTCCCACTTTCAGGTGGTTACTGCTTTCCGGGTCGGGCGAACCAGACAGCAGGTGAAAGCGCCAGAGTTTCAACTCCACCAGACGGTCACGGAAATATTCGGGGACGATCTCTTCGACCGGCAGATCGGCGGCGGTGACGATATTCTGCGGTCCATCGTAGCCGACAATGGATGAGATGGAGCCGATGGGCAGTACCATGTCGACGACGACCACGCTTGCTTCGGGTTGATTCTGCGCGATGGTCATGGCCAGGTTCGCGCAGAGGGAGGAAGTCCCCGCGCCGCCTTTCGCACTGATGAAGACCATCAACATGCCGCCCTCTTTTACCAGCGAGGATGTGATCCCCAGCAGGCGATTGACCGTCTCGATGAGCGTGGCCATGGCCTGCCCTGATTTTGTTATGTATTCACTGAAGCCTGCGTCGAGGCAGGATTTTATGCGGGCCACGCCCGGGTCACTGCTGAGGGCGACCAGCGGCATGTTCGTGGTGCGCGCATCCTGCTTCAACTTTCTGGCAATATCCTCCCCGGAAATATCCGTCACGGTGGGATCGATCACCATCAGGTCCGGGCGGTCGCGCCATGCGTAGATCAATCCTTCCTTGCCGGAGCCAGTTTGAATGATTTCATATTTCTGGTTTTGCAGGTTGCGGGAAATAAAATTACGACTGGCAACATCCGCATCAACGATAAGGATCTTCTTTTCAGGCATGGTTCAATTCCTATCCGCATGCACCCGGGTGGAACCGCCTACACTTCGGTGGGAGGCATCAAATATCCCAGCCCGGAACGTGTGACGATGTGCCGCGGAGAGTGGGCATCCGTCTCCAGTTTTTGGCGCAGACGGGCAATGCTTACCCATAAAATTTCCTTGTCATTCCTGTACTCCACGCCCCACACGCTGGTCAACAAATCCTCCGAGGTGAGGATCTTTCCAACGTTATGGGTGAACTGCAAAAGCAGGCGGTATTCCGTTGCCGAGAGCGAAACAGGTTCCTCGCCGCGCCACACTTCCGCGCGCGCGAAATCAATCTTGAGATCGTCGTGTGTAAAGAATCGCGCCTGTCCCGTTTCGGTTGGGGCCTGTGCCCGGCGCAATACCGCGCGCACGCGCGCCAGCAATTCGGTGGCTGAGAAAGGCTTTACCAGGTAATCGTCCGCGCCCAGATCGAGGCCGCGCACGCGATCCTGCTCCTCGCCGCGCGCCGTGAGAATGACGATCGGCACATTCGAAAATTCGCGCAGGCGCTGGCATACGCCAAACCCGTCCAAACGCGGCATCATCACATCCAGCAGGACGAGATCAATGGGCTGGACCGAAAATACATCAAGCGCCTGCACCCCATCCTGCGCCGTTGCCACCTCGTATCCTTCCGTACGCAGGTTCGCTTCCAAAAGGCGCAGATAGCGGGGCTCATCGTCAACGATCAATATACGCTTGGACATAACGATCTCCTTGTGCAAAGTTGAAGGCTGGTCAAAGCGCCGGATCAACAGGCAGTTCGATGATGAACGTCGTGCCTTTATCCAGCACTGACTCTACCCAAATATTACCATGATGCGCCATGACAATTTGCTTGCAAATGTAAAGTCCCAGGCCGGTGCCGGTGACGGTGCGGTCACCGGGCACACGATAGAAACGTTCAAAGATAAAGGGGAGATAATCCTCCGGGATGCCCTCGCCATTGTCGGCGAAGGTGATGCGGATCTTGTCCGCCATCAAACGCATGGCGATGCGGATCCCGGATTTGGGCGCGTATTTGATCGCATTGCTGAATAAGTTCTCGAAGACCTGCGCCAGCCTCATGCCGTCCCCGCGGATTGACGGAAGGGCATCGAGATCGAAATGAACCTTCAGTTCGGGATGGTGTGTATTGATCCGCATGGCGACATCGCGCGCGAGCGCATCAATCCGCACGGGGGAGAATTTGAATTGCAGGGTCTTGCTTTGCAGGCGCGCAGACTCCAGCATGTTTTCGATCAATCGCGC
>JBBIUO010000056.1:5878-11426 GCA_037440205.1 Chloroflexota bacterium | reverse complement strand
TCCTCATCAATAATGTTCAGGAATTCGCGCTGGGTGGAATCATCCCAGATGGTATCCTGCCGCAGGAGGCTGGTGCTGTATCCCTTGATAAAGCCCAGCGGTGTACGAAGTTCATGCGAAATGGTGGAAACAAAATCATCCTGCAAACGCATCTGCCGTTGCACAGAATCCAATTCGGCGCGCGCCTCCTGCAAATCCCTGCGTTCGATGAGCGCCGCGGCCCAGAACGCCTGCAGGGATGCGATGTGGACATGCAGTTCCGTGTACGATGGCCCGCCAAAACGGATGAACACCAGCGCCCCGCCCAGTTTTGAACCCACATACAACGGAATGCCCAACAGGTGCGCCTGCGTCAAACGGTTGGCATATCCCAGGCCGCGCTTCGGCTCCTTCATGACCATTTTGCCTTTTGCAAGCACTTCACTTGCAATGCTCTCACCCCACATGGAATCCGCTTCGGCTGTCTTTCCCCGTCCAACTGCGCGGGCATAGGCCACTTCCAGCCCTTTGGTGTGCGGGTCTTCAAGGTAGATGGCCGCGTTGTCGAAAACAAAAGAACCGCGCAAAGATACAAACAACGTATCCATCGCGGTTCTCCAATCCTGCTTTCGCTGGACTTCCTGAAAGGTTTTATGCAAAAAGGAGAGGGTTTCCAAATCCATATTAATCACCCAGCGCCAGCAGTGGGAATTTGAAGGTCGAACCCCTCCCTTCCACCGATTGCACATCCAGCAGGGAGCCATGCGCCTCGACGATCTGTCGCACCAGCGAAAGCCCAAGACCCGTCCCGCCGAAATGCCTCGTTGAGGAACCATCCAATTGGTGGAAAGGCTCGAAGATTTCATTCAATCGATTCGATGGAATGCCGATGCCGGTGTCCGTCACGCTGAGGACGATAAGATTGTTCCCCTCCTCCTTGAGGGCGATGATCACGCTTCCACCCGACGGGGTGAATTTGATCCCGTTATCGAGGAGTTGATTCACCGCCCAGCCGATTTTTTCGGGGTCCGCCTGCACCATGGGAATGTCATCCGCGGCAGAGACCAGCACCTGCACACCGCGCTCCTCCGCCTTTGCCAGCGCGGATTTCGCCACAAGCGAAACGATCCGGCGAATATCCACCTTTTGCAGTTTCATGCTCATCTCACCGCGCGAGGCCAGGGAGAACATGATGAGGTCTTCGATCATGCTTTCGAGTTTCGAGGTCGCGCGCTGACTGACCTGCAGGGCGTGGCGCTGTTCCTCCGAAATCTCGCCGAGGGAGCCGGTGACCAGCAATTCGAGGTAGCCTTTCACGTGCGTGAGCGGCGTGCGAAGTTCATGCGAAATGTTCGACACGAAATTCGATTTCAACTGGCTCAATTCCGAAAGCCTTTGGAGCGCCTCGTTCAATTCGGCGGTGCGGTCTCTTACGCGCTGTTCGAGGTTGCGATTGGCCGATTGCAGGGCGGAGCGTAATTGCAGGATTTGCTCGGTGATCACCTGGTCGAGCGTGTCACGGTCGAGCAGTTTCAAATCCATCAAGGCCTGGCCGAGCAGGAAGTGATTGCCCTTTGCCACCTGTTCCTGTTGGTGGTCGAGCGCCCGTTGCAGGTCGGCCTCGCTGACGAGTCCCTTCTGGACGATGTATTCGCCCAGGCGGGGGATCAACATTTCGGGTGTGAGTTTGGGAAGGTTTTGTGACATGCGATTTCTCTGTAAAAATGAATTGCCGTACTGCAAGGTTTACCTTGCGCATGTTTTACCCGCAGGATAACCCCTGCGGCACATGGAATATCAACCTTCAAGAACCCATTCACCATTTATCATCGTTGATTTTGCTTCGATTGTCAACAAGGAGCCTGGGTCCATGGAAAAGATATCCTGCTCGAGCACGATCAAATCGGCGAGGTAGCCTTGCGCGAGTTTGCCGAGACGATTCTCGGCGTTGGCGGCGTAGGCGGCGCCGAGGGTGTAGGCGGATAATGCCTCAGCCAAAGTCAATTTTTGTTCGGGGTACCAGCCGTCGGCGGAGGGTGAACCGTCTGCTCTTCGTCGGGTGACTGCGGCGTGCAATCCCAAAAATGGATTCGGAGATTCGACCGGCGCATCCGATCCAAATGCGAGAGTCGCGCCGTGTTTCAATTGAGTCCGCCATGCGTAGGCATTCGCGGATCGTTCGCCCCAAAAACGATCGGCGGCGGGCATATCAGACGGGGCGTGAATGGGTTGCATGGAGGCGACGATTTTTAGTTGCGCGAGGCGGGGCGCGTCATCGGGGTGAATGATTTGCACATGCTCGATGCGATGACGAAGATGCGGGAGACCCTTTTCTTTTTCGTAGGCGCGGAGTTGCTGGTAGGCGTTGAGGACTTCGTGATTGGCGCGGTCGCCGATGGCGTGGACGGTCATGCTCAAGCCGACATCTGCGGCGCGGCGGCAATGCTCGAACAGTTCCTCTCCATCCATGTTAAGGATGCCAAAATTCGCAGGCTCGCTCAAATAGGGTTGAAACATTGCCGCAGTACGCGGACCAAGCGCGCCATCCATGAATGCCTTGACGGAGCCGATCCACAACCAGTCATCGCCGAAGCCGGTACGCAAGCCGAGCGCATTCGCATGGTCGGCGCTTTCGACGGGGATGTTTTTGTTCACGCGCAATTTTAACTTTCCGCGCGCATGTAATTGTTGCAAAGCCATGAAAGAATCGCGGCGGTCGAAATCGTGAATGCCCGTCAGCCCCATTTTCCATAAAACAGACTGGGCTTTTTCAATGGCGGATTCGATTTCAAAAATGGATGGTTCGGGGACGATGTTTCCCACCAAACTCATTGCGGTTTCGAGCAGGATACCCGTTGCGCGGCCTTGTTCATCGCGCTGGATTTTTCCATCCTTCGGGTCGGGCGTATCTGCCGTGATGTGCGCGAGATTCAACGCGGCAGTGTTTGCCCATGCGGCGTGAAGCGATTTAGCCGTGAGGTACACGGGGTTATCCGGCGCGATGGAATCCAGGTCGCTTGCGGTGGGCCACTCGCCGTTACCCTCACCCTGCCCTCTCCCAGAGGGAGAGGGGTGCCATTCATTTTGATTCCAGCCATGACCGAGAATCCATTGGCCGGGTTTTGCCGTCTTCACGCGTTTCGCCACGCGGCGCAGGCATTCTTCCTTCGTTTTTGTTTCGCAGTCAATCTTCCCCAGAAAAAGCGCGTAATGCTGGATGTGGATGTGCGCGTCGGTCAGCCCCGGCAAAATGGTTTTGCCGCCCATATCCTGTTTCTCCACCTTGCCATGCGCGAGGGCTTCGAGCGTGTCCCTGCCGCCCACCGCGAGAATGCGCCCGCCTTCGATCAAAATGGCGGAGGCTTGCGGGTGGAATTTATCAAGGGTATGGATGTTTGCGTTGTAGAGGAGTTTCATGGTTTGGTTGTTTGGTCGTTTAGGTCGTTACATCGTTACATCGTTATGTCGTTATGTCGTTGTGTCGTTGTGTCGTTCACACCGTCGACGACCAAACGACGTAACTATCAAACTATCAAACGACATAACGACCCAACTAAATCAACTTTTCCAAAAGCGCATCCAGTTCTTCGCCGGAGTAATAATAGATGGTGACCGTGCCGCCTTTTTTGCCGTGCTTCAACATGACTTTGGTGCCAAGACTGCGTTGCAGACGTTTTTCGACATCGGTCACATCGGCGCTGCGGGCTGGTTTCTTCGCCTTGACCGGTTTCTGCCCCGCGAGTTTTCTCACCAATTCCTCGGTCTGACGGACGCTCATCGAAAGATTCAACACCGTATGCAAAACGGAAGCCTGCGCCTTCTGCGTGGATAAAGCCAGTAAAGCGCGGGCATGGCCTTCGGTGATCTTTCCATCCACCAATGCCTGCTTGACCGTATCTGCGAGACCGAGCAGGCGAATCGTGTTCGTCACAGCCACGCGGCTTTTGCCCACTCGCCTCGCAACGGCTTCATGCGAAAGGCTGAACTCCTCCACGAGTTGACGATACGCCTCGGCCTCTTCCATCGGATTCAAATCTTCGCGCTGGACGTTTTCGATCAACGCGAGTTCGAGCAATTCCTGGTTGTTGGCCTGCCGTGTGATGACGGGAACCGTCCGCAAACCCGCTTTTTGAGAAGCCTGCCAGCGGCGTTCACCGGCGATGATGGTGAATGTCCCATCCGATTTTGGCGTGACGATGAGCGGCTGGATCACGCCATGCTCGCGGATGGACGCGGCCAGTTCCGCCAGTTCATCTTCCTTGATGTGAACGCGGGGCTGGCGCGGGTTTGGCTTGATCGCATCCACCGCCACTTGTTGAACGCCACCACCGCCCGCAGAGGAAGACGGAGTCTTCCCGCCGGCGGGAATCAGCGCATCCAATCCTTTGCCGAGTCCTGTTTTATGAGCCATGATATCTACCTTTTCAACCACAAAGGATCACAAAGTATCATAAAGAGGCGGGAAGATATCCCTCGTGTCCCTTTGTGACACTTTGTGGTTAATGCTTATCGCCCTTCAACAATTCCTTTGCCAATGCTTCATACGCCGTCGCGCCGACGGAGTGCGGCGCATACGCCGAGATGGGCAGTCCATACGAGGGCGCTTCCGCGAGGCGGACACTTCGGGGAATCACACTCTTGAACACCTGATCGGGGAAATGTTTGTTCACTTCCGTCACCACATCGGTGGAGAGGTTCGTGCGATTGTCGAACATCGTCAACACCACGCCGCGGACGATCAATTCAGGAAAAAGCAGGGAACGCACACGGTCAATGGTCTGCGTCAGTTGGCCCAGTCCTTCCAGTGCAAGATATTCACACTGCACCGGCACGATGACCCCATCCAGCGCGGCGATCAAACCGTTCACGGTCAGCAAGCCGAGGGAAGGCGGACAATCAATCAGCACATAATCATACCGACCGACAATCGGCTTGAGCGCCTTCCGCAAACGGGATTCGCGCGCAAGTTCATCCACCAGTTCCACTTCCGCGCCCGCAAGCGACGGCGAGGACGGAAGCAGGGATAACTTCAACCGTTCATTCAACAAAACAAAAGAGGAAATATCATCGTCGCCGAGCAGGGCTTCATACGTGCCGCCTTCCACATTCAACTTATCCACCCCGAGGCAGGAGGTGGCGTTGGCTTGCGGGTCCAAATCCACCACCAGCACGCGCTGACCCATCTGCGCCAGGTATGCGCCGAGGTTGATCGTGGTGGTGGTCTTGCCCACCCCGCCTTTTTGATTCACAAGCGTATAAATACGCGTCACTGCAATACCTCCATCAAGCACTCTTCTATTTCTTCCTTTGTCGGAATCCCATTCAGTCCAACGCGCATCACGGAGCGTGCCGCAAGTTGTGTGGCAAAACGCGCCGCCTCCCACGGATCGCGTGTGGAATACAAACGCCCGAAAAACGCCGCGGCGAAAATATCACCCGCGCCCGTCGAATCGACCTCATCCATTGCGGGCGCGCGAAAGCGGCGGCGATCCCCATTCCAATGCAAAACGGAACCGGCCTCCGCCTCCGTGAGACAAAGGATGCGGGTGTGATGCGCCATCTCTTCGAC
>JBBIUO010000056.1:0-5848 GCA_037440205.1 Chloroflexota bacterium | reverse complement strand
ATCCTCCACACTCATCACCACCGCTCCAGCGTGACGAAGGGCCTGCTCCTTGTTTTCCCAGGCAGTTGCCGCCACTTGACCATTTTCATCCCAGCCGCGCATCCAGCCCTGCGGCGTGATTCCCAGCAGGGAGGCGGATAACTTCCCCGGCAGGGATGAATCCAATTCGCGGGCAATCGGCGCAAGGTGAATGATCGGCGCGCTCCGCCAGGCGTGAGGGATATGCTCCAGCAAAATCGGCGCGGCTCGATGATGCAACACCTGCCGTCGTCCGTTTTCGGTTTTATTATTTTCAAAAGTTGTGCTGTATTCCGATGGGATGTTGACGATGGTGATTCCATCCAATGCCTGCAAGGGCGCATCCTCCCCCGACGAGGTGACGATCCCCACGCGCAGTCCCAGCGCGCGCGCGGTGAGGGACGAATACGAAGCCGTCCCGCCGAGCTGAACGCCGCCCGGCACAATATCCACTGCGATATGACCTACAACGAGATAATCCACCGGTTGAAGGGAAACAAGTTCCAGCATGGATGAATTATACCGTTGAAAAATGGAGTCAAAAGCCTCCCGACTTTTGGCGTGTGCACCCAAACCATGTCAGGTAATTTGCTCCCTGCGCCGTCCCCGGCGCAGGATTTCCCCGCACACTTGCCCTGGCGGGCAGTGCCAGGGGAACGCCGCCGGGGACGGCGGCTTGAGCATCGGTCGCCGACAACCTTTACGTGCACATATTTTGGCATCCAACAACATGGGCGAGCCCTTCGCCGGGGACGGCGAAGGGAGCCTGTTTGAAAGAAGAAAAAGGACACGGGGTATGCCGTGTCCTTCGGAGATTATTCTTTGGGGATGATGACCACTTTGCGGTGCGGTTCCTCGCCCACGCTTTCGGTCGTCACGGCAGGATGGTTTCGCAGTTCGATGTGAATGGCGCGGCGTTCGGCGGCGGTCATGGGCTCGAGGGTGGCTTTGCGCCCGGTCTTGATGACCTGATCCACCATGCGCAGGGCAATCTGACGCACCTGCTTTTCGCGGCGGCTTCGATAGCCTTCCACATCCACCACCAACTGCACCCATTTCTGCGTCTCCTTGCCGACGATCAGCGAGGCGATGTATTGAAAGGCGTTCAGCGTTTCCGCCTGGCGGCCGATCAAGGCGCTGAGGTCATCGCCATGGACATCCACTTGAATGATGCGGCGGTCATCGGCGCTGGATTCATCGTAATGCGCGGAGACCTGCGCCTTCATGCCGAGATGATGAATCAATTTGGATACGATGGTCTCGGTCGCGTCCAGAAGCGGGTCGTGAGCGCCGTTGTCCTTTGGCTTCGCTTCAACAGGCGCTTCCTGTGCAGGCTTCTTTTCGGGACGGGGTTTTTGCTCGCGCGGCGCTTTCGGCGCTGACTCTGCCCGTTTGACAGGAGCAGGCTCGCCCTGAGTCTGACGCGGCGCGGCGGGTTTTTGTCGGGCAGGCGAGGCGGGGACTTCCTCGCCGGGAGGCGGATTCACCGTCAGGCGCACGCGCACCTGCCGGCCTCCGAGTCCGAACAATCCCTTGCTGCCCGAATCCAACACTTCCACAGAGACGGCATCTGCCGTGAGGCCGAGTTGCGCCAATCCCTGTGCAAGGGCTTCTTCAACGGTCGGGGCGATGATCTCAAGCGTGGTTCCGCTCATGGTGTCTCCCTATTTTTTATTTTTTTCCGCCGCCGGGCAGAAGGTTGCTCCAGTTGGCGCGGCCCGTGGCGGCATATTGAACGATACCCAACAAGTTACTGATGATGAAGTAGACGGCGATGCCCGATGCAAAGTTCAACGCGAACCAGCCGAGCAGGAGCGGCATGTAAATGCTCATCATGCCCGACATCTGCGCGGATTGATCGTTCGGGTTGGTGGAAGTGGGCATGGTCAATTTGGATTGCACGTAAGTGGTGAGCGCCACGATCAACGCGAGGAGCGGGAAGCCGTTTGGCAGGAAGGAGGTGTGAATGATGTTTTGCAATATGCCTTCGGGGCGGCCCAGGTCCATCCACAGGAAGGTGCTGTTGAGCGGGATGATGCGTTCCACGTTTTGGAAGGGGTAGATCGTGCGCGCAAGTTTGAGCATGTCGAACGGCGTGATGGAAAGCGCGCGTGTGATGCTCTGGTACAGGCCGATGATGATGGGAAATTGCACGAGGGTGGGCAGGCAGGAGGCAAAGGGGTTGATGCCGCGCTCCTTGTAAATGCGCATTTGTTCCTGTGCAAGTTTCTCACGGTCCTTGGCGTGTTTCTTTTGAATGTCCTGCCATTCCTTGTCGTTCTGTAATTCCTGCATGGCCTGCGCGCCCTTCACCTGCTGGGCGTTCAACGGCCAGGTAAGCGCCTTGATGAGGATGGTGAACAAAATAATGGCAAGGCCAAACATGTGCGGACCATGACCAAGCACATCATAGATCCACAGCAAAAGGTTGGTCATGGGTTGAATGATAAGAAGGTCCCACATGGGTCGGTTTCCTTTATTTCTCCGGTGTGAACGGCCAGGCTTGCTTGCCGTCCGCATCATAAGCGACAAGGGTGAACGCAGCCTGATACGGCGCGACGAGAATCAAATCACCTGCAAGAACGGGAGTGGTGTAGATTTTACCGCCGACCGTTTTTTGCCAGACGACATTCCCTTCGAGATCGAGAGCGATGAGATTCCCCGCTTCGGTCGCAACGTAAATCTGGTTCCCCGCAACGAGCAGTCCCGCCACGACGGCATCTGTTTGCGCGGATTCCCAATTCTGGGTCCCGTTGGCAAGATTGAGGGAAAAGACCTTGCCGTTCAAATCCGCATAATACAACGTGTCGCCATCCACCACAGGCGAGCCCCAGATCCAATTTTCAGTTTTGGCAACCACTTCACTGCCGCCATCGGGCTGGATGAATTGAACGGTGGACGCGAAGGAACCCACATAAATGCCATTCTTTCCAACCGCCGGACTGCTGGGAACCGCGCTGCCCAAATCGATGCTTTCGGACGAAATGCCATCCGCCGGGTTGATGATGTGCAGGTGATGGTCGAGGGAGGCGACGTAGATGAGGCTGCCATCCGTCACCGGGGCAGACCACAACGCGCCGCCGATCTCAATCGGGTCGGCAACTTCCTTCCCTTCCATATCGAGGATGTACAGGTATCCATCCGTGTTTGGGGCGTAGATCCTGTCATTGAAAACGAGGGGAGAGGCAAGCCATGCGCCCCTGCCTTTTGTGAAAGACTCCGTCCAGTTTTCCTTGCCGGTCTTCGGGTTCAGGCTGATGAAGGGATGGGTGGATCCTGCGCTTCCAATCAACAACTGACCATCGGAGGTGAGGACGGGGTTGGCGTAAAACATCAATTTGGAATCGGCTTCCTTCGGGTAACGCCAGGCTTCCTTCCCGGTTTTCAAATCCACAGCATAGATGAACGAACCGCTGGCAACGTAGGCCTGCTCCGCATCTGCGGCGAGGCCGTGCCAGTTATTGGATATCGTGCTCCTGCCGCCGCAGGCGCTCAAGAGCAAAGCGCCAAGCACAAGCAGTGAGATCAAAGTCCATCGTTTTGTATTCAAGTTAATTGTTTCTCCTATTGCTCACCGCATGAATCGCCGGGCTTTTTCGGCAATGTCGGGCAAATCCATGCGACAGTTTGTAAGGAATGTTATTCAGGGAACAGGGTCGTATCCGCCCGGGTTGAACGGATTGCAGCGTAGAACGCGCCAGGCCGCCATGAGCGAACCCTTCAACGCGCCATGTTTGTAAACGGCTTGATATCCGTAATGGGAACAGGACGGGTAAAAGCGGCAGGTGTTTGCAGGCAATCCCGGTGAAATTGCCATCTGGTAGAAACGAATCAAGGCCAGCACAGCAATGCGCGGCCAGTTCGCCAGATTACGCGGCATGTCCCGCAGGCGCGGTTCATGGGAGTAATCGTGTAAATGGAATTCTTCTTCAGGATTCATCCGCGGGAATGATCTTTGCGCGCCGCAGGAGGGTCAGCAGGGCAGAGCGGGTTTCTTCCAAAGTGGCGGTCACAAGCCCGGGCCGGGCAATCAGCACAAGGTCCCAGCCGGAAGCGATTGAAGAAAGCAAAGGGCGCATCGCCTCGCGTAGAAGTCGCTTGGCCCGGTTGCGATGGACGGCTGTTCCCGTCGTCTTGCCTGCGGCCACGCCCACACGCACATGAGTCGAAGATTCACTGGCCTGCGCCACCAACACAACAAGCGGGTGGGCATAGGACCTGCCGGTTCGCCGCACCCGCTTGAAATCTTCAGATCGGGACAGGCGAAATTTGCTCTGCACCCGTGCCTCGCTGTGGATTCCTGCGCGCTACAAAACGCAGATTCCTACCAACGAGTCCGCTTTACATGCTCATTGGATTTGACGGTGAGGCTGTAGCGCCCCTTGAGACGGCGGCGTTTGAGCACGGCGCGCCCGTCGGCAGTGGCCATGCGCGCGCGGAAACCGTGCACACGCACGCGGCGGCGGATCTTGGGTTGATATGTTCTTTTGGTCATGCAAACTACTTCCTTGGTTAAAGATGATTGCAAATCCCGCTGGGGGAGTTGTCTGTATATGAGTGGCGCGAAATTATACCCCAATGCTTCTGATTCGGTCAATTTGGTTTTTGGGTTTTTTCTTTTGTATAATCACCCCATCCAAAGGAGGCTGTCATGTCTGACAAGGTCGATCATTACGGAAGTCTCTTCGAGTACGCGCCCATTTCCCTGTGGGAGCAGGATTACAGCGGGATCAAACTGTTCTTTGACGATCTGCGGCTGGGTGGTGTCGCCGATTTAAACGAGCACCTTGCCCAAAACCCCGCCGATATTGACGCCTGCATGAGGCGGATCAAGGTCAATCGTGTGAACCTCAAAACGTTGGAAATGTTCGGGGCCGACTCGGGAGCGGAACTCCTCGCCAATCTCGACAAAATCTTCCGCGATGAAATGCGCGAACATTTCCGCTCCGAACTGCTGTCCCTGTGGAACGGCAACATGGAGTGGGCGGGCGAAGGAATCAACTACACCCTGCAAAACGAACCGTTGAACATCCGCCTGCGCTGGCGCATCCTGCCGGAATGCGTCGAAAAGTGGGAATGCGTCATGGTCGCCATTGAAGACATCACCATGCTCAAGAAGGCGGAAAAGCGCTTCCAAAACCTGTTCACCCACGCGCCCATCTCGCTTTGGGAGGAGGATTATCGCGGCATTCGGGAATTATTCGATGAATTACGCGCGCAGGGGATCACCGACTTGAAAGCGCATCTTCTTCGGACCCCGGAACTGGTCGGCCAATTTATGAGCAGGATCGCTGTTTCAGATGTCAACCTGAAAACGCTCGAACTCTACGGGGCGGAATCAAAGGAAGACCTGCTCTCCAACCTCGACCAGGTCTTCCGCGACGAGATGGCAAATCACTTTATTGGCGAATTGCTCGACATGTGGAGCGGAAAAATCAGTTACGAACGCGAGGGGATCAATTACTCGCTCTCCGGCGAACCGTTCAACATTCACCTGGACTGGCGTCTTATGCCCGGTCACGAGGATGATTTTTCATGGGTGCTGGTCGCCATCCAGGATATTACCGCGCGCAAAAAGGCGGAGGAATACATGCGCTACCTCGGCACGCACGATGTCATGACCGGGTTGTACAACCGCGCGTTCTTTGAAGATGAAATGCTCCGGCTTGCCGAGTCGGACACAGAGATCAGTTTTGTGATGATTGACCTGAACGGCCTGAAATATGTCAACGATACGCTGGGTCATCAGGCGGGAGATAACCTGATCCGCCGCGCCGCCGAGGTTTTGAGAGCCGCGTTCACCAAAGAAGAATTCGTCGCGCGGATCGGC
>JBBIUO010000055.1:0-15049 GCA_037440205.1 Chloroflexota bacterium | reverse complement strand
AACGCAAAACCGGCGGTAGAGACCGCCAAATACGCGCTTTCGTGAAGTGCTGATAGTAGAAACAGGAGGAAAAAATTTGATACGAGGAATTCATGCCCGAAGTCATTGTCAATTTACACATGCACACGCGGTATTCCGATGGAAGCGGCACGCACCAGGATATTGTCAAAGCGGCGCTTGCGGCAGGCGTGGATGTGGTGATCGTGACCGATCACAACGTGCTGGTGCAGGGATTCGAAGGATATTACAAAGAGAAGAATAAAAAAATCCTGATGCTGGTCGGTGAGGAAGTTCATGACCAGGCGCGCGATCCGCAAAAGAATCACCTGCTTGTTTTTGGAGCGGGGCGGGAACTTGCCACGTTCGCCCATGACCCGCAACTGCTCATTGACCAGGCGCATGATTCTGGCGGATTGTCTTTCATCGCCCACCCCGACGACCCGGAAGCGCCTGCTTTCAAAGAAACGGACATCTCCTGGGTGGATTGGTCGGTGCGGAACTACACGGGCATCGAGTTGTGGAATGCATTGAGTGAGTTGAAAACAGTTGTGCCGACGAAATTGCATGGGGCATTTTATGCTTTTTTCCCGCAATTTGTGGCGCATCAGCCAATTCCCGCCACAATTGCAAAATGGGATGAACTGCTTTCGTCAGGTTCACGCGTGGTAGCAGTCGGCGGTTCGGATGCGCACGCCCTGCACATGAGCATGGGACCCATCAGCCGCATCATCTTTCCGTATGAATTTCACTTCCGAACGGGGAACACGCATATGATTCTTTCAGAAGGGCTGAGCGGCGATGTGAACAAAGATAGGAAGTTAATCTACGAAGCCTTGGCACAAGGACATTGCTTTGTCGGCTACGACCTGCCTGCTCCCACGCGCGGATTCCATTTCACCGCGCAGGGAATGGAAAAGACGGCGATCATGGGCGATGAGATTCCCGCCAAAGGAGGCGTCACGTTACAGGCGCGGCTTCCGCTCGACGCGGAGATTCGGCTGTTGAAAGACGGGGTAGTAATTCACACTTGGAAGAATAAATCATCCTGCACGCACATCACAACGGAGCCGGGCGTCTATCGCGTGGAGGCCTACCGCCGATATCTGGGCAAATTGCGCGGATGGATTTACAGCAATCCGATTTATGTACGTTGAGGAATCAAAAACCAGATTTCTTTCCAGAAATCTGGTTTTTGATTGAAAACTCACCTTACAAAAGATTTCCTGAATCTCTCACTTGCTTTCGATCTGCAATTGACAATTAGCGTTTCACTTCGATCTTGATTGCCAGCATTGTGGCAGGATTGTACTTGACTTCCACCCGATCACCAGCCGTCAGGGCATCCAACGTTACGATCTTTTTACCTTTCTTGATGATCGTGCTGGCGTCCACTTTGAAGGTTATATCCGCGCCGCCCTTGGAGGGGGTAATGGTGATGGTGCTGGCGGCGGTATCCACAGAGGCGATGGTGCCCTTTATTTCACTCTTACCGGGCTGCCCTCCCTGGGATTTGGCTTCAATTTTGGATGCGATCATAGTGGAAGGATTGTATTTGGCCTCAACCTTGTCGCCCACCAGCAGATCAGCCAACGCCGCAGACCTGTCGTTTCGTTTGATTTTGGTGGATGCGTTCACATTGACAACCACATCCGGGCCGCCTCGCTTGGGTGTAATAGTGACGGTTTGGGCGGCGGTGTCCACCGCTGCAATCTTACCTTCGACCTTGCTCCCATCGCCATCGGCCAAAGCCGGGGTCACAGATAAGAACGCGCTGAATAGTACCAGGGTGGACGCAAGAATAGAAACAACTCGTTTTAACATTTTAGATCTCCTTTTGATTGTGTTTGTTATTCATGGGTCGGATCTACATTCCAAAAGTTACGGCCAAAGCGGTTTTCAGGCATAGGTAATTTAGGGGATGCCAGTCCTTGTCTCTTCTTTCACAAAATTCAGCATCAGTACTTCACGAAAGCGCGTAATTGGCGTTCTCTAACGCCTAATTTGCGCCAGAGAGCGCAAACTACGCGAGGTTTTCGTGATCTACTGAGCATGCTTGCGCCTGTGCAAATGCGGGGTTTTTGGGAAGATGAAGAAAGTAAGAAAATGCCCCTCGGACAGGATCAGTTTCCAGACAAGTGCGAGGCGGGCTTTTCATCCAAAGAGAAAAATCTGTGGTAAACTTCGCCCGCTAAATTAGGTACGTCATTTCAATACGTGCCTTTCCGTTCCCGGCGAGCCCACGGTTCGAACAGGAACAAACCCATGGAAAGGAGGTTTTCCCTATGCGTAAGTATGAGTTAGTCTGTGTGATCCAGCCGGACCTGGATGAGAACGCTTTTAACGGCGTGCTCGAGAAGGTGAAGGGCTGGGTCAGTGAGTCAGGCGGAAGCGTTGACAAGGTTGATGTGTGGGGCCGCCGCAAGATGGCCTACATCATCAAGAAACAGCGCGAAGGTCAGTATGTTCTGTTGAACTTGACCCTCAACCCGTCTGCAACTGCGGACCTTGAGCGCAATCTGCGTTACCAGGAGCCGATCATTCGTCACATGCTTTCTGTGGCTGGTTAATTTATTCGTTGTATTGCCCGGACATTTACCAAGGAGAGTTATCATGAGCCGAGGCCTTAATAAAGTTCAGATCATCGGGCATCTTGGGAAAGACCCCGAGATGCGATACACCCCATCGGGAAAACCCGTGACCACATTTTCCGTGGCCGTCAGCCGTTCGTGGAACAGCGCGGACGGCGAACGTCACAGCGAAACGGAATGGTTCAACGTGGTGACGTGGGGCAACCTGGCGGAAATCTGCAAGCAGTATCTTGTGAAAGGCCAGCAGGTTTTCGTGGAGGGACGACTGCAAACCCGCCGCTGGGATGACAAGGAAGGACAGAAGCATACCAGCGTGGAGATCGTCGCCAACGAGATGATGATGCTGGGCGACCGGCGCGATGCGAACAACCATCCCCAGGAAGCGGATCTTGCTTCCGCCGACAGTGGATCCTCCATGGCGGAAGACGAGTTTCCCTTTTAGTTTTTTTGGAGTACATCATGAGTGAAGAACGCAACTATTCGGGCGGCGGCGAAGGCGGCGGCGGTGACCGCAAGTACTTTGCCAAGCCCAAATTCTGTCAGTTTTGCGCGGATAAGATGCTGACCATTGATTACAAGAAGACCGATCTTCTGCGCAAGTACATCACCGAAGAAGGCAAGATCCGTCCGCGCCGCCAGACCGGCGCGTGCGCGAAACACCAGCGCGTGGTGGCGGCGGCTGTCAAGCAGGCGCGTCACGTGGCCTTTTTGCCTTTCAGCGGAAGAGCGTTAGACGATAATCGTTCCTGATTCCCGCAAAGTTTTCACGGGGTATGGAAGCGATTCCATGCCCCGAATTTATGCCAACCCATCGCAAGGTACACACGAAAATGTAGTAACGACTTTAGTCGTTTGGGTAAAAAGTGACTGAAATCGCCACTACGAAGCCTTCTCAATGGATATTCAGAAACCGCGAGAACGCCGTTTTCCGTTTGCGGCTGTGTATCCTTGCGCCAATGGAATGGCGGATATGTTTGAATAAGCCCGCAGTCCACACCGTTGGATTGCTTCATGAAGGAGCAGGAAAATGCCCAGCGAACAGGGAAAAAATCCCGTTTTGCATAAAAAACACGTTGCACGCCTGCAACGTGAGAAACAACAGAGCCAGATCATTTTATACACCTTTATCGGGATACTGGCCGCGGTTTTGCTTTTGATCCTGTACGGCTATTTGGATATCAAGTATTTCCAACTTCAGCGCCCGGTCGCAAAGGTCGGGGAGACCGAGATTCTCGCAAAGCAATTCGAGGCGCGCGTCCGCCTGCAGAGACAGCAATTGCTGGCGCAGTTCCAGACGTATTATCAGTACGCGCAGTTCGGATTGGACGTGAATGCCCAGTTACAGCAGATTCAATCCAGCCTGGATAATCCCACATCCATCGGCAAGGCCGTGCTGGATCAGATGGTCAACGAAGAGATCATCCGTCAGGAGGCGGCGAAGCGCGGAATCACCGTGAGCGACGCAGAAATTGATGAAATGACGAAAGGCGCCTTCGGCTATTTCCCGAACGGCTCCCCCACCCCGAGCGTCACGCCGACAGAATTCAACACACCCGAACCGCCTTCGAGCGCATTCGATATCGTGACCATCACCCCGATTCCCAGCGCCACGTCGGAAAACACAACCACGCCGACAAACACTGCGACAAGCGCTCCCGCCGCGACCATTGACCCCGCTTTGATCAGCGGCACTCCCGAAGCCACAGCGACCCTGGTCCCGACTGCGACGTTCACCCCAACCATCACACCGACCGTCACTGCCACCGAAGGCCCAACATCCACACCGACAGCGACAGCCACCCCCTACACGCTGGAAGGATTCCAGAGCGAATTCGACAAGGCAAATGAACGGCTGATGGCGCTTGGTTTCGATGAAAATGTCTACAAGCAGGTCTTTGAAAATCAACTCCTTGAATCGAAACTCAAGGATGTGATTACCGCCGACGTTCCTCGCGTCGAAGAACAGGTTTGGGCGCGCCACATTCTGGTGGCGACTGAACCGGAAGCGCTGGGCATCATCGAGCGATTGAAGAACGGTGAAGACTTCGCAACACTCGCAAAGGAACTTTCCACCGACACCGGCTCCGGCGCAAATGGCGGCGACCTCGGCTGGTTTGGCAAGGGAGCGATGGTTCCCGAATTTGAAACTGCCGCCTTCGCTTTGAAAAATCCCGGTGAGTACACCACCACCCCCGTTCAAAGCCAGTATGGCTTCCACGTCATCCAGTTGATCGCAAAGCAGGAACGCCCGCTCACCCCGGATCAATACCAGTCTGCCAAAGATACAGCCTTCCAGGATTGGCTGACTGCCGCCCACGATGAATACGGAGTGGAAATCTTCGACTTCTGGATGGAGCGTGTTCCCACCGAACCGAACTTTGACACCGTCGCCACCGAAGCCGCCAACGCGCAAAACACCGCGCTCGCAGAGACGGAGACTGCCGCAGGGGATGCAACGGCAACACCGTAAGTGCAAGGATGAGGGATAAAGGATGAAGGATGAATGAAATCCCCATCCCTCGTTCAAAAGTAAATCAAAAACGCCCAACTCAGCTTGAGATGGGCGTTTTGCTTTCCATCAATTACAAATTACCAATTACCAATCTCCAATTACCCTCGTTTCAACATATCATCCGTGACTTGATCCAGCCGCAGACTGATGATCTGGCTTGCCGAGTCCCGCCCCATCGTCACACCGTAGATGACATCCGCGGCCTGCACGGTATTGCGGTTGTGCGTGATGATGATGAATTGCGTATCCCTGCTCAGGTCAACGAGCAGATCGCGGAAACGTCCCACGTTGGCTTCGTCGAGCATCGCGTCCACCTCGTCCATCACGCAGACCGGGGTGGGCGAAACCTTGAGCAAGGCAAAGACCAACGCAATGGCGGTGAGACTTCTTTCGCCGCCGGAGAGCAAAGCTAATCCCTGCTCGCGGCGGCCGGGCAAACGCGCTTCGATTTCGATGCCGGTCTCCACGAGATTTTCGGGATCGGTCAACGCAAGCCGCGCCGAACCGCCGCCGAACAAACGCACAAAGGTCTCGCGGAATTGCTTGTCCACCGCATCGAAGGTGCGGGTGAATTCCTGCTTCGTGATTTCATCCAACTCCGCCACCACCTGCTTCAAATCGGCTTCGGCTTTTCGCAAATCCTCCACCTGCGATTTCATGAAGGAATAACGTTCACTTTCCTGGTCGTATTCCGTTTTCGCGTCGGGGTTGATCGGTCCCATGCGGCGTAATTGCGCGCGATGATGGGTCAATTGCTCTTCGATCTCCGGCGCGAGTTCCGTCACCACCGGCAACTGCTCCACCATGCCATCCAGCGGAAGCGGCACCGGGCCGGAGACATCCGCCGCGTAATCGAACATCACCAAACCAAAATCGTCGGTGATCTTCTGATGCAAATTATCGAGCGCTTCCTGCTTGCGAACCTGCTCCAACTGCACCTGTCCATGCGAACGCTCGGCATTGGCAAAGGCGCGTTGCGCGGCGGCTTCGGCTTCCTGCAAACGCGCTTCCTCCTGCTCGGCCATTTCCAAATCCTTTTCGGCAGGCTCGATCAGCACGCGCATTTCTTCGATGCGAACATGCAGGCTGGTTTCATTCTCACGCAGGCGCGTCTTTTCGCCGTCGAGATTGTTCAGCGAGTTTTCGGCTTCCTGCAAACGCGAGACCAGTTCCACCCGCCGCGAGTCGAGCCGCGTAATTTCCTTTACGCGTTCGTCGCGTTTCGCAACGGCGCCGCTCACGCTTTGCTCAGCCACCGCCGCGCGCGTGCTCCAATACGAAACCTGATCCTGCAATTCATCCAAAGCGACCTCATTCAGTTTCGCATTCATTTCCTTCAATTGCGATTGCGCCTGCGCGGAACGCTGCTCCACCTCGGTTTGAGTCTCGATGATCTTTTGTTGGATCGAAGCAGATTCCCACGCCTCGGCCTCCAACTGTTTCAATTGATTTTTCTGCCACTCCAGCTGACGACTCGTCGATTCAGACTCCAACCCGGCCTGCTGCTCCGACTCTTGAATTTCTCCCAATCTGACGCGGGATTCGCGGGCGTCGGTCTCGGCTTGTGACAGTTCGCGCTGTGCCTCCGCCAGTTGATTCGACAATCGCTCCACGAGGTCGTTCGATTCGGCGAGTTTCGCCACGAGTCCACTCAAGGCGGATTCAAATTCCCGTTTTTGGCGGGACCGGCCCAAGGTCGAGTGCGAAGCGGTTTTCCCGGCGATGATCAAACCGTCGCCGCGGAAGACTTCCCCGCGCAGAGTCACGATCCGCGCGTGAGTCGGCAAATCCCGCAAAAGATTTCGAGCGGCGTTTCGATCACGGACGATCAAAGTCTGCCCCAACGCCAATCGCACCGCGCCGCGTAGTTCATCGGGTGAATTGACAAGTTCGGAGGCGACGCCGAAACAATTTTCATTTGTATCGTAGCGCAAGATAATATCTTGCGCTACGAGCGGCAGTAAAGCCGCGCGGCCCGCATCATCCGATTCGAGCAAACGCAGCGCCTCTTCGAGTTGACCTTCTTCGAGAAGCACCGCATCGAGCGTATCGCCAAGCGCGGCGGCGATGGCAGTTTCAAGTTCAGCAGGGACATCGAGCGCGGCGCTGAGGGCGCCACGCACACCCGCAAGTCGTTGTGGATCGCGGCGGGCGGCATCGAGCAAATAACGCGCGCCTTCGGCATAGCCCGCCAGCGATTGCTCGGATTGTTCGAGCACCTCAAGTTGCGCCTTCAAACGTGAGTGATCCGATTCTTCGATGGTGCGTCGCTCGAGCGCATCGCGGCGTTCGCGTTCGAGGCGATCCACTTCACTGCGTTTGCTGATGGCTTTCTCTTCGGCTTCCTGCAATGCAAGCGCCGCCTGCTCCCTTGCCCTGCGCACGGATTCGTATTGCGCTTTGACTTTCTCCGCAAGCGATTCGCCGCTGGCAATCGCGTTCTTTGTCTGTTCGATTTTCTGCGACTGCGCTTCGAGCCGCGACTTCAATTCATCCAGCCGCGCGTTGTTTTCGGCGCGTTGCTGGCTGAAACTTTCGATTTGATTTCGGGTGACCTGCGCCTGCTCTTCCAACGCGGCGCGTTTCGATTGACGGGTTTGCAATCCGCTTTGCGCGTTGGCAAGTTGCTGTTTCGCTTCTTCGTATTCGCTTTGAATGCGGGCCAGTTCCTGCTCGGCTTCGTGAAATCTCTCGTTGGCGAGATGCAGTTCATCCATCGCATGTTCCTGGTCGGAAAGGATGGATGCCTGTGTGTTGGTCAATGCGCGGCGGCGTTCTTCGAGGACGGCCAGTTCGCGGCTGATGGCTTCGCGCTGGTTGTGCAATTCCGCCGACTGACGATGCCAGCCGTTCAACTGCGCGCGCAATCCCGAAAGCCGCTCGCGGAAGGAGGTATATTCTGCCTGCGCCTTTTCATGCACTTCGCGCAGGTCACGCACGCGCACTTCCTGTCCGCGCACAGTCTCGCGCGCGTCGGTCAAGTCGCGCTGGGCGCGGTGCCAGTGGAATCCATACCACTCGCGCAGGATCAATTTCATGTCGGCCTGGGCGCGGGCAAATTCGATGGCGCGTTTTGCCTGCCGTTCCAAACTTCGCAGGCGCGGTTCGAGTTCGGCCATGATATCGAGCACACGCTCCAGATTGCGCTCGGTGTTTTCGAGTCGTTTCAGGGCATCGTCGCGGCGCGCGCGATACAAGCCCACGCCCGCGGCTTCCTCGAACAGGCGGCGGCGGTCATCGGCTTTCAACGCGAGCGAGGCATCCACCAACCCCTGGCCGAGAATCGTGTACGTCCGCTCGCTCAAACCGGCCTGTGCCAGCAATTCATTCATCTCGCGCAAACGCACCTGCTGGCTGTTGATGAGATATTCGTTATGCCCGTCGCGGTGGGCCGTGCGCGAGAGCGCCACTTCAGAAAAATCAACGGGCAGCCATTGATCGGTGTTGTCGAATGTGATTGTGGCCTGCGCCATGCCTGCGCGCGCGCGATGCTCCGAGCCGGAGAAGATCATGTCTTCGGTTTTCTTGCCGCGCAAAAGCGTGTACGATTGCTCACCCAGCACCCAGCGCAGGGAGTCGGCGATGTTCGATTTTCCCGAACCATTCGGGCCGACGATGGCAGTGATCCCGCCCGCGAACTCGAACACGGTCCGCGAGGCGAAGGTTTTGTATCCTTGCAATTCAAGTGATTTCAGGCGAAGAGGCATCTTTGGATTTACGATTTTGGATTTACGATTTTGGATTTACGATTTTGGATTATGTCATTGCGAGGAGCGACGAAGCAATCCCCGTGTAATTGGGAGATTGCTTCGTCGGGCAAAGAACGCCCTCCTCGCAACGACATTTCAGATGATTCCCAAATTATTCAACGCGTCCTGCGCGGCGGCGTGTTCGGCGTGGCTCTTGCTCGTGCCGGTGCCACGTCCCCTCACCACACCCGCAATTTCCACAACGATTTCAAACGTGACGAGATGATCGGGTCCGTTCGTTCCGACCACGCGATAACGCGGCGCGCCCAATTTCTCCGCCTGCGCCCATTCCTGGAGTTTGCTTTTTGGATCGTGAATCTCGTTGAGGATGGATTCACGCGCATCCTCCAAAATGGGGTTGACGAACGCTTCCACCGCCCCGAGGCCTGATTCCAGATACAAGGCGCCGATCAGCGCCTCGAAAGCGGACCCAAGCAAATTGTCGCGGTCGTGACCGCCGGAAGCCGCCTCGCCCCGTCCAAGACGGAGGGCGCGGCCCAATTCCAGGTTGCGGGCAAACTTCGCAAGCTGGTCATTGCGCACAAGCGCCGAGCGGATTTTGGTCAGGTCGCCTTCGGGCATTTCGGGGAAACGGTTGTACACCCACGCCCCCACAATGAAATCGAGCACGGCGTCACCGAGAAACTCAAGGCGTTCGTTATCGTCCACGGCTTGTGGATTCTCGTTGAGGTAGGATCGGTGGGTCAGCGCACGTGTCAGCAAAGACAAATTTGAAAAGGGCAGACCCAGGCGTCGGCTTAGGTCGGATGCGGGTTCAACATCCCGCGCATTCGAATTGGACATTTCAGGGAATCCTCCTGGAACTCAGGGGACGCCAGTCTCGGCCCCTCCCCCGGCCATCCCATTTCTCGAACATAGGGAAGGGCAGGAAGGCAGGGACTCGCATTCCATCAGTTCCGAAATTAAATTTAAGCGGCGTGAATTGTAACCTGTATTTTTGGGGAACGCAGTTTTTTAAGATAAAATCGGGGCTGTTCTTCACAGGAGGCATCGTGACCGAAATCAGCAGCGAGACAAGATTCCTGCACGCCATCGAACTGGGACTGGGGGCGTGGCAATGGGGCGACCGAATCATCTGGGGCTACGGGCAGACCCACACCGACAGGGAAATCCGTGAACTTTTTGACGCTTCGATCGGGCTCGGCATCCGATTTGTAGACACCGCCGAAATTTATGGTTCGGGATATTCGGAACGATTGCTTGGGCAATTCCTGAAAGAGATGGATCAGCCCGTGCTGGTGGCGACGAAATTTTTTCCCTGGCCGTGGAGAGTTACAAAAGGATTTATTCCCCGCGCCATCAAAGGGAGTCTTGAACGCCTCGGTTTGGAATCGGTGGACTTGTATCAAATCCACTGGCCTTCGCCGATGATGAGTCCCGAAACGATGATGGAAGGGATGGTCGAATGCGTGAAGAGCGGACTGACCCGCACAGTGGGCGTTTCCAACTTCGGCGAAAAGAACATGATCCGCGCCTACACCACGCTTGCGCGGCATGGGATTCCGCTGGCATCCAATCAGGTACATTACAGTCTGTTGAACCGTGAAGTGGAAAAGAACGGCACGCTTGCTCGCTGCAAAGAATTGGGCATTCGCCTGATCGCCTATTCCCCACTTGAAAAAGGTTTGCTGACTGGAAAATACTCATCCGAAAATCCGCCGCCCGGCGTGCGCGCTTCGCGGTATGCGGAGTTATTGAAGAAACTCCCGCCTGTGCTAAAACTCTTGATGGAAATCGGCTTAAAACACGGCGATAAAACCGTCGCGCAAGTGGCGCTGAACTGGTTGATCTGCAAGGGCGCGTTACCAATCCCTGGCGCAAAGAATTTGAAACAAGCCGAAGATAACGCCGGCGGCGCCGGCTGGCGCATGACCGACGAGGAAGTGGCGAAGTTAGATGGGGCAACGGATAAGATTCGGGAGTGAGTTGAAGGATAGTCCATGGAAGACAGTTCCATCCAAAAACTTTTCAAGTTCTTCCTCCCCAAAGACCTTGCGGATGATATGGAAGCGCAGTCACGCTCATGGAAAGTGCAATGCGAAAACTGCAAATACGAGCGGTCTGTTTGGGAGATGGGTGGGATTCGATGGAAGGCAGCGGGGAATCCGCGTGTGTATCGGGTTTGTCCGCAGTGCGGGGTGAAGGGCTGGCATTTGGTGTATCGCAGACCTTGATATAGGGTGCGACGCACTTGAAGCAAAATCAATCGCCCAGATCATGCTCCGCATCGAAGACGTGTGAGTGCATGTTGGCGATCCATTGTTTACCGTCCTCCGTCAGGCGGAGATAGACGAGCGCATCTTGAATGTAGGGGCTGACGCTGTTCCAGTAAAACGAGGCGTAATTTTTTCGCAAGTCGTTGGGGGATTTGTAGCCAAATTTTTCGTTGATGCCCAGTTCCTGAAATTCATAGAAAAGAGCGGGGGCTTTTCGCAAATAATCGGGGTCGCCGAGTTGACCGATGAAATCGGCGGCGCGGACAAGACCGCCAAAGCCTTTTGTATCCTTATACATTTCGCCCTGCGGAGATGGGAAGCGGGTCATTTCGATATAGGAGGCGATCAAGTCCGCATCCAAGTGGCTGGTCATATCCTGGAGCAGGCTCGAGCCAAAGCGCTCATGCACGAATAATTTACTGCGATCCACGTGATAGGGCGTCAGCGCAACATCGGTGCCTTCGGGAGAGACGAAAACCATCTTGTCCCCCACCCCAACGGTGAATTGGTCTTTCGTGTCATTTTTGCACACGCCTTTGACGTAGCCAATGTCGTGGCATAGCACGGCGATCATGAAGTGCATCCAATCGCGGGGGGTCACACCGCCTTCGCGCAGGTGCTTTCCCTCGATGATGGCCTGCCCGGCAAGCGCCACCATGATGGTGTGGTCAATGTCGTGATAGAGCGCGTCGGAGTTGGCGATGTTTTCCAGCGCGAGCCGTCCGCACCAGGCGACGATGCGGCCAAAGTCGCTGTTGATGTCGCCGTATGTGCGCTGATAGACCGTGCGCAACTGCTCGACGAACATGTCAATGGTTAGTTCCTGCCAGTTGATCATTTGCTCACCTCTGTGTTTTTCGCCGATTCACTCGACAAGGGATAAAATACGCAGTACGGCAAGATTCATCTTGCCCTCACGGCGCAAAGTAAACTTTGCAGTACGGCAAGATTCATCTTGCCCTTGCGGCGCAAAGTAAACTTTGCAGTACGGCAAGATTCATCTTGCCCTCGCGGCGCAAAGTAAACTTTGCGGTACGGCGCACCACATCAGTTAATAAAAGTGTACCAGAAAGACAAACGATTTATCCAATCATTTCACATTCATGGCGCAAAACAAATCACCCCTTATTCTCATTGTCGGGCCGACGGCTGTTGGCAAGACGGAACTTGCAATTCGACTCGCGGAAAGAATGAACGGCGAGATCGTCTCGGCGGATTCGCGTCTCTTTTATCGCGGCATGGACATCGGCACGGCAAAGCCATCCAAAGAGGAATTGGCGAGGGTTCCGCATCATCTCATTGACATCGTGGAGCCTGACGAAACACTTAGCCTTGCGGTGTTTCAGCAAAAGGCAAAGGAGATCATCGCGGAAATTCATGCGAGAGGGAAACTCCCTTTTTGGGTCGGCGGCACGGGGCAATACGTCCGCGCAGTGACACAGGGGTGGAAGCCGCCGGAGGTGGAAGCAGATAAAAGGATGAGGGATGAATTAGGAAGGATGAAGGTCGAAAAAGGGAAAGAGTGGTTGCACGCCAAACTGAAATTTCTCGATCCAGAGGCGGCGGCGAAAATTGATTCTCGAAATGTGCGGAGGACGATCCGCGCTTTGGAGGTGATTCTGACAACGGGCAGGAAATTCTCCGAGCAGCGCGGGCAAAGCGACTCGCCGTATCATTTGATTACCATCGGCTTGACTCGCCCGCGCGAGGAATTGTATCGCCGGGTGGATGAACGCATCGAGACCATGTTCGCGGCTGGGTTCGTGGACGAGGTGCAGAGTCTGCTGGACAGAGGGTACGACCCATCTTTGCCAAGCATGTCTGCAATCGGGTACCGGGAATGCGTCGGCGTGGTGAAAGGCCAATTGACGACCGAGCAGGCCAAAGTCGAAATGAAGCGAGCAACGCGGATTTTCGTCCGCAGGCAGGCGAATTGGTTCAAGGAATCCGATCCAAATATTAAGTGGTTCAATCCAAATGCAGGTGCCGAAATTGAATCTCACATCCGCAACTTGATTGACTTTTGATTCTTGATTGTATATACTTCAACTGTCAGTGTGTCACGAAGCGCGTAATCCTGCGCCAGAGGGCGCAGGCTACGCATGTGCCGATCATCCCTTGAAGGAGGAGCAACCATGTCCAATCGTCCGTGGCTCGCGCATTACGATAAAGGCGTACCGCAAACAATTGATTACCCCAAGGCGCCGCTTTTCCACTTTTTGGAGGAAGGCGCGCGCAAGTATCCTGACCGCCCCTGTACGATCTTCAAAGGCGCAGTCATTTCATACCGTGAGATGAACGCGATCACCGACCACATGGCGGCGGCGCTCGTTGAGATGGGGGTGAAAAAGGGGGACCGGGTGGGAATCTTCATGCCAAACACACCGCAGTTTGTGATGGCGTATTACGGCATCCTGAAGGCGGGGGCCGCGGTGGTGGCGGTGAACCCCACCTACCCGGTGGATGAGATTATCACCCCCGTGAACGACGCGAACATCGAGATCATGTTCACGCTCAGCCGCTTTTACGGCAAGTTGAAGGCGGCGAGGGAAAAATCAAAACTGAAGAGGATCATCGTCTCGAATATCAAGGAAACCCTGCCTCCCCTACTGCGGTTTCTTTTCACGATTGCCAAGGAGAAAAAGGAAGGCGACCGTGTTGATTCGCTTGCGGAAGGCGACGTGTGGATGAAAGACCTGCTTGCCAAACACGCGAATTCCCCGAAGCCAAACGTGGAAGTGACACCGGATGACACCGCGCTCTTCCAGTATTCAGGCGGGACGACCGGTGTGCCGAAGGGCGCCGTGGCCATGCACCGAAATGTTGTGGCAAACACGCTTCAAATCAAAAATTGGATGACGAATTTGAACGAAGGCAGCGAGGTTGTGCTGATGGGCATCCCTCTCTTCCATGTGTATGGGATGGTGGCGGGAATGAATTTTGCCATGTCCAACAGCGCAAGCATGGTGATGGTGCCAAACGCGCGCGATTTGAAGGATGTGCTGGAAAACATCAGCAAATACAAGGCGACGATCTTCCCCGGCGTTCCCCTGCTGTACAACGGGATCAACAACCATCCCGATGTGAAGGCTGGCAAATACAATCTTTCCTCCATCAAGGCCTGCATCTCCGGCTCCGCGCCCTTGATGAGGGAAACGAAGGAAGAGTTCGAGCGGTTGACCGGCGGGAAGGTCTTTGAAGGATACGGCCTTTCGGAAGCGCCAACCGCCACACATTGCAATCCGCTCAATGGCGTAAACAAGACCGGTTCCATCGGGATGCCCCTGCCGGATGTGGATGTAAAGATCATCAGCCTCGACGACGGCGAGACGGAAATGCCGCAGGGCGAGATCGGCGAGATCGTGGTCAACGGGCCGCAGGTGATGAAGGGCTATCACAACATGCCAACCGAGACCGCCAACAGTCTGCGCCAGATGAAAGATGGAAGGACCTGGCTCTTTACCGGCGACATCGCCCGTATGGACGAGGATGGTTATTTCTACATCGTGGACCGCAAGAAGGAACTCATCAAGCCGGGCGGATTCCAAGTGTGGCCGCGCGAAGTGGAGGAAGCCATCATGGATCACCCCAAGGTGTTGGAAGTGGGTGTGGGCGGCATTCCCGATCCGCAACGCGGCGAGACTGTGAAAGCATGGATCGTGGTGAAGCCCGGCGAAACACTGACCGAAGCGGAACTCAAAGCATTCTGCAAAGAACATCTTGCGCCGTACAAGGTTCCCACCCATTATGAATTCCGCACCGAACTGCCGAAGACGACAGTTGGAAAGATTTTGAGGCGTGAGTTGGTGAGGCAGCATAAGGAAAGTAGCAAGTAGACAGGTAGACAGGTAGACAAGTAGACAGGTAAACAGGTAGACAAGTAGACAAGTAGACAGGTAAACAGGTAAACAGGTAAACAGGTAAACAGGTAAACAGGTAAACAGGTAAACAGGTAAACAGGTA